>CBFHVP010000041.1:0-15959 GCA_965659315.1 uncultured Porticoccaceae bacterium
CAAAGCGTCGTTACTTATCATTCAGGGAGTGAGATATGATTAGTAGAATTAAGATAGTTTTATCAATAGTTGCTTTTTCTTTTTTGACGGCCTGCGGTGGGGATAGAAGCCACTCAACGCCACAATCCAGTTTAAAACCCACAGACGTAAGTGATAAAGGCAATAATTCGGATCAGAGTTCAAGCTCAGCATGGATTCCAGGAGAGTACCCTGATTGGCGCCATTTGGCTGATGTTTGCGCCAATCCAATCGAAGGCGAGATGCAGGGAACCATTACCGATGAAAATGCATGGATACGCTCATATAGTCATGACACTTACTTATGGTATCGCGAGCTTGAGGATATTGATCCTGCCTCTGTTAGCAGCACGGCAGTCTATTTCAATTTAATGAAAACATCGGCTAAGACCTCACAAGGTAGAGATAAGGATGAGTTTCATTATTACGAAGATATTAGAGAACGCTCCGTACAACAAGCAGGCTACTCGAATGGTTACAGGACCGAATTTCCAGAGCTTAATCAGCATACTGCCATCCCTTATGTAGAGACTGTTTCTGTCAATAATAAACAGCTCTCTGCGCAACAACTAGACCATTTGATTGGTTATGGAGCGAAATTTCTATGGATTAATAAGCAAATTATCGTCGCTTATGTGGAGGCTGATTCTCCTGCGGCCAGACAAAAGTTATCACGCGGTGCGATAATAACTGCGATTGATGGCGACAGTATTGCTGAAATTATTGAGAAAGATAGTTACCAGCTAGATGCAATCCTTTTACACCCGAGATTAGGTGAGTCGCATACTTTTGAGGTAAAAGCTTGGGGCGCTCAAAATACCAGGCATATTAAGATGAAGAGTGATACCTATTATGCTAACCCCGTGAAAAATCGCGACGTCATTGTACAAAGTTTCGGTGATGGGTACAAAAAAATTGGCTATCTTACTTTTAATGCCCACAACGAAATATCTGAACAGAAGCTTAGAGCCGCGTTCACTGACTTCCTCAAAAAAGGCATTGATGAGTTAGTATTAGATCTGCGCTATAACAGGGGTGGCATCATTAAAATAGCGGCGCAACTCGGATATATGATCGCAGGCGATAAATCGCAAGAAAAAATATTTGCGGAACTACAATGGAACGATAAACATAGTATTTACGATCCGATAACACAACATCTCATAGCTCCAATACTATTTAACCCAAGCGAAAATACTGTTGATCAATCTGTAGCAAATAAGGGTAGTCTACCTACTTTGAATTTCGACCGAGTCTTTGTGCTTGCGGGTAAAGAAACCGCCTCCGCTAGTGAGGCATTGATCAATGGATTACGTGGTTTACCTGATTTTAATGTGGTTCTTATTGGCGAGACCACCAGAGGAAAACCCTACGGATTTCACCAAATGGAAAATTGCGGTATCCGCTACAGTACTATTCAAGCCAGAATACGAAATGCACGGGGATTTAGTGATTATGCCAATGGCTTGGTGCCCGTCGCCAACGCGAATGTGTCGGGTGCTGAGGTTACTGGTTGTAAAGTTGCAGATGATTTTTCTTCTTCCCTTGGTAATCCCAAGGAGGAACGCTTTGCAGCGGCAATATCCTATATTAATGGTGGTGGCTGTCCAAAGAGTTCGATATCCGCAATCGCCGATGATGGCTTTATTCTTAATAGGCCCGACCGATTCCAAGGCATATTGATACAGGATTTTGAATAAATATTGCAATGAGGCAAGTGGCTAAAAAGCTATTGCCATTGTTGAAACGATTTTAATTAACGAGGAGATAGTGCTTTATATTTATGTAGGTATCGCAGAGGGTCGACTGACGAGTTGAAACTGCGCTTGAATATTCGTTAAAGCAGCATTGTTTAGAAGAGCAGTTAGTTAGGGTATACATTCCTGTGCAGTGTGGACGCGAAGGGAATGCTGGGATTGGTTTGAGTTGCCCTGACGGCATTTAGCATATGGTGCCCAGGAGAGGACTTGAACCTCCACCCTCTTGCGAGGACCAGCACCTGAAGCTGGCGTGTCTACCAATTTCACCACCTGGGCATAGCAAACTGTCTTGCTATCGCTGTCGAACAAACCGTTAAAAATCAACCAGTGGATCCCTACCACAGCGGCCGCGCACTATAGTAACCACTTGGGTTTTTGTCAATTAACCTAGGGTAAATTAATGGCTTTGTGACGGCCATTAGACTGGGCTGAGTTTTTTTTGCCAATATAACTGAGCCATAGTTTTTCTGCCGAGCTTAGGTCGGTGGGTTACAAGCATTGTTGGGTGTCTAGTGGTGACAGAGGTTGTTATGGCCATTTACTGGTGCATTATTAAGGACAATTTCTATGAACAACCTAAGTGAAAATCTTGTAATACTATTTTTTTCCATCCTCCTTCTTCTAGTGACGTTTCTAGTCGCATCTCCGTCAATAGCCTCTCCTTCGGCCGCAGAGACTGAGAGTGAATTGCACGCCACCGCTGTTGCTTCTGAGCAAGCTCAAATCAATATCAACACCGCATCTGCAGTCGAAATCGCCGCTGCAATGAAAGGCGTTGGCCTCAAAACGGCAGATGCGATCGTAACGTATCGCAAGGCTAACGGGCCGTTTAAAACGATTAAGAGTGTAACCAAGGTCAAAGGCGTGGGTGATAAAACGCTATTAAAAAATAAGGGTGTAATTGTACTTGAATAATATAAACTGATCGCATGTGCTATCGATCACCGGTCGCTTAGGCGACCGGTTTTTTTTGGTCGATTGATTCAATCTTTGCAAAGCATAGAGTTGTTATGAATGTAGATGCGCTAATCACATTGGTTATTTTGCTTGCCTTTCTAGTGTTGACAGTGACCGGTCGCTTGGCGGTGGATATTGCCCTTGCGGCGGCAATGACCGGTTTATTGCTGTTTGGTGTATTAACTCCGATGGAGGCGTTTCAAGGCTTTGCTCATCCCGCTATTTATACTATTGCCTGTTTTTATATTGTGTCAGCGGCGCTTAAAGAGAGTGGGGCGCTACACTGGTGGGTTGCTCGGTGGCTGGGTAAGCATGCGACGCCACAAAGCGCCATGCCTCGCATTATGGCGCCAATTGCCTTTATTAGCTCGATTATCAGCAATACGCCTGTGGTGGCTATCTTTATCCCTCTGTTACAGGATTGGGCCAAACGCAAAAGTATCTCGGTCTCGAAATTATTAATTCCCCTCAGTTATGCGGCAATTTTAGGGGGCACCTGTACGCTTATAGGCACTAGCACCAATATTTTGCTGGTGGGTCTCTTGGAGGGAACTGCAGAGGCGCAAAGCTTACATTTTTTTAGCCCGGCCATTGTCGGTATACCGCTGGTGATAATCGGCATCATCTATTTTATGGTGCTAGGTCACCGGTTGCTTCCCGAGCGCAAAGGGGCAGCTGAAGTGGTAACTGAAGCGCGTCAATATGGTGTTAGCATGCGCGTGGTGGCTGGTGGTGCGTTATCGGGCGTTAGTATTGCCGATGCTGGGCTGCGTCAGTTGCAATATAGCTTCTTAGCTGAGATCCAGTCAGAGGGACGCATTATTCCTGCGGTGGGTCCTGAAGAAATACTCAGTGATAATGATATTTTGGTTTTTGTTGGCCAGCCAGACGCAGTGTCCGAGTTGCGCCAGTTTCCCGGTTTGCTGCCAGCTGAGGGGCAGGTATACAAGCTCGATATCCCCCATAGTGCCAGAGCGCTGATTGAGGCGGTGGTGGCACCGGCCTCTTATATGGTGGGTAAGACCGTCAAGCAGGCCAGTTTTCGTACGCAATTTGGTGGCGCCATTCTATCGGTATCGCGCAATGGTCAGCGGATAGAGCACAAGGTCGGCAGTATTGTCCTGCGAGCGGGAGATACACTATTACTTGAAGCGGCAAGAGGGTTTGTGCGCCGGCACCGTTATAGCCGTGATTTTCTATTGCTGAGTCGCTTGGATGATATCAGCATCCCAAATGTCGAGAGGGCACCTACTGCCCTTGGCTTACTTGCGATATTTATCGGTCTGGTAGTAACTGGTATACTGCCGCTCGTGGTAGCTGCACTTTTATTGGTGGCGGCACTGGCAGTTAGTCAATGTATTTCTATTGATGCAGCACAACGCAGTATCGATATGCGCGTATTGCTAGCAATAGGCGCGTCTTTGGCGTTGGCATTGGCGTTGCAAAAAACCGGGCTGGCAGATTTAGCCGGTCAAGGATTACTGTCTGTGGCTGGCGCCAATCCCGTTATAAATTTACTGGTACTCTATATAGCAACAGTGGCCGTAACCGAGTTAATTACCAATAATGCGGCGGCTGTGTTGATGTTTCCGCTGGCTCAGGTGTTAAGTACGCAGCTTGATGTCAGCCTACTGCCCTTTGTTATGGTAATAATATTTGGCGCTTCCGCGAGCTTTCTAACGCCAGTGGGGTATCAAACTAACCTGATGGTACAGGGGCCCGGTGGCTACCAGTTTACAGATTATTTTAAGGTTGGCATTTTATTGAGTATTTTGGTGGGCATTACCGTGGTAACTATGGTGCCCATGGTCTGGGCTTTTTAGCAGTGACCGATACCGATAAATAGCCAACAGTTATTATTGATAAGGAAAACCATACCGCATGACTGAACTGACCTGTTTTAAGGCCTATGATATTCGTGGGCAGTTAGGAACCGAATTAGATGAAAGTATCGCCTACCGTATCGGACGCGCCTACGCAGAATTTTTACAACCCAAAAACGTTGTGCTCGGTGGCGATATTCGCCTGACCAGTGAGGCACTAAAAGCGGCACTTAGCGATGGTATTCGTGATGCCGGTGCCGATGTGATTGATATCGGCTTGGTCGGTACCGAAGAAGTGTACTTTGCCACATCGTACCTAAAGGCAGATGGTGGCATTGAGGTGACCGCCAGCCATAATCCGATTGATCACAATGGGATGAAACCTATTCGCGAGGGCTCTCGCCCGATAAGTTCCGATACCGGCCTGCTCGATATTAAGCGTCTTGCCGAGCGCAATGAGTTTGCGCCAGTCGATAAGGTCAACCGCGGTGCCTATAAACAGCAGTCAATACTGGATCCCTATCTCGACCATCTACTCACTTATATAGAACCTTCGATTATTAAACCCATGCGCTTAGTGATGAATGCCGGTAACGGCGCGGCAGGCCATGTGGTCGATGCACTGGAGGCGAGATTTGCGGCGTTAAATTTACCCGTAGAGTTGATTAAGATATTTAATGAACCCGATGGTACCTTCCCCAACGGTATTCCCAACCCAATTCTGCATGAGAACCGAGCGCCGACAATTGACGCAGTGCTTGAGCATAAAGCCGATATGGGCATCGCTTGGGATGGCGACTTTGACCGATGTTTCTTGGTGGATGAAAAGGGTAACTTTATCGAGGGCTATTATATTGTCGGCCTGCTGGCCGAGGCCTTTTTGCGCAAAAACCCAGGAGCCAAGATTGTCCATGACCCGCGCTTAACTTGGAACACCATAGAGTTGGTTAATCAGGGCGGTGGTCAGGCTATTCAATCTAAGACCGGCCATGCCTTTATTAAAGAGCGTATGCGCAGCGAAGATGCGGTGTATGGTGGCGAGATGAGCGCCCACCATTATTTCCGTGACTTCTTTTACTGCGATAGCGGCATGATTCCATGGTTGTTGGTGATGGAACTAATCAGTAGCAGCGGCAAGCCGCTGTCTGAGTTGGTCGGAGCCATGGTAGAGGCCTACCCCTCCCCAGGTGAGATAAACCGCAAGATAAGCGACCCAGCAGCGGCGATTCAGCGGGTGCTCGCGCATTACCAATCCTCAGCACTAACTATCGATAAGACCGATGGTATTTCGATGGAGTTTGATCAGTGGCGTTTTAACTTACGCATGAGTAATACTGAACCTGTGGTGCGGCTTAATATAGAGACCCGAGGCGACAAGCAACTGTTGGCGGAGCGCCAAGCCGAGTTGTTGGAGCTGTTGGAGTCTGCTTAGCCGTTGGTGGTTTTTGCTTCACTGTGTAAATTAAATTGGCTTATTGGCATCATGCCTAGATTTACAATATGTCAGTGGTAGAAAATATGAGGCCAAAGGCCCTATGATAGGGTAGCAGTAAGTGAATTTATTAAAATATAAAAGTCAGACGAGCGGCCGGCATTGCTATAGTTTAGATTTCGGGGCTTTACAAAGAGGAGCAGGGAGGAGCGGGTATGATGAGTTGGTTTTTACTCCAAACAAAACCAAGGCAGGAATATCGAGCGATTGAAAACCTTCAGCGTCAGGGCGTTGAGTCTTTTTGCCCCCAGATAGCGGTTGAAAAGCTATCGCGTGGTAAGCGCGTCAAAGTAGAAGAAATTCTTTTTCCAGGCTATTTATTTATACGCTACGACCTCCAGGGTGTATCTTCCACAACAATTCGCTCAACCCGCGGTGTCAGTGGTTTTGTCAGCACCTCCGGTGCCCCTGTGCAGGTCCCTCAGCAGTTAATCGATGAATTACAGCAACGTGTTGTCGGGGGTATTGAAACACCGACTAATCTACCCCAAAGCGGTGATAAATTAGAGATACTCGAGGGTCCATTTCGTGGTTTAGAGGCTATTTTTTCTCAACCCGATGGTGCCAGCCGAGCTATTGTATTGATTAAACTGCTTAACCAGCAGGTGGAAGCGGTATTACCATTTGACAGTTTCGAGTTGGTTTAGTGGATACATTATTGACTCAGTGATAGTTCAAGCGATTAATCCATGAATTATATTCAAGACGATGAGGTTATTATTGGTAGGTGGGATTGGTAGTGCTGCTCCTCGGTCTATATATAGCAGTATTTCCAACAGGACGTCTGTAGGCGTTAGATTGCTAACTGATTTAATATCCTCGGTATTTTTGTGTTCCATTGCGGAAAACTTAGTGAGCGCTCCAGGATATGCTAATCTGAAGGGAATTAATTGCCTTTTGGTGTAGTTGTTGACAATGAAAAGGCAGAGCGCCGTGTTTTTCACTGTATCTCTCTAAAAGATCCCGTGCCCATTGTTTATACTGATCGCTAGGTAGTTATACTGTATTATGTATTAGTGAATTTTTGCTGTAAAAGCTTAGGAATACACTTAATATACAGTCTAGTTTTCGCCTCGAGCCTGGTCTTGACTTGTTTGCGACTATTGTTGCGAAGCAATTAGCTAACACAGCCTTATGGGTGATTACATCCTATGGGCTTATTTTAATAAGGGAAGTTAGTAGAACTTAAATAATATGACTAATAATTTATTCAACTCAAAGTCTGGTCTTACCTTGGCACTATCTGTGCTCTTCACTTCGCTCCTGGCGGTGCTATCGACACCCCTAATCGCACAAGAAGATATAGATATTTCAGCTAGCCTGCGAGAGGCAAAAAGCTTTTGCGCCAAAATGACCGATGAAAATAAACGTATGGCGCGAGCTGCGGGCTATGATATTGGTAAGCTTTGTAACAGCCTTAAAGGCATTGGTAGTTTAGGTCTTGATCAAGATGGGGCAGAAGATGAAGCTGATGATATTGTTCAGCCCCGCAAAGACAAGCAGGGGCGTAGGTCAAGCTCAGATAGAAAGTCAGATAGAAAGTCAGATAGAAAGTCAGATAGAAAGTCTCGTGCCGATGATGAGATGGAAACAGACCGTGACGATGGTGAAGATCAATATGATGATTATGATCAATGGCGAGATGATGAGGATTACTACGCCGATGATCTAGATGAAGACTCCTTTGAATTGCAGCCCTTCGGCTACGAGTTATTCGCCGGCGAGCCAACAACCTTTGCGCCCGCTAATCAAATCCCGGTATCGCCTGATTATCTGTTGGGGCCGGGCGATAACTTGGATATTCTATTTTACGGCAAGACCAATGAGTCGGTTAGTTTAGAGATCAATCGCAATGGAGCAGTAGATTTCCCCCAGCTCGGTCCGGTAAATTTGACCGGAATGACCTTCGCTGATGCTAAAGCATTACTGCAAGAGCGTATTGCCGAAGAGATGCTGGGTGTTCAGGCAAGTATCAGTCTTGGTGAGTTGCGATCTATTCAAATATTCGTGCTTGGTGAAGCCTACAAGCCTGGTGCCTACACAGTGTCTGCCCTTTCTACCATCACTAATGCGTTATTTTTAAGTGGTGGTGTTAGTGATATTGCCTCTCTGCGCAATATTCAGTTAAAGCGTGCCGGTAAAACCATTGCCAGCCTCGATCTATATGAGCTACTGCTTGATGGCGATACCAGTAATGACCAACGCTTGCAGGCGTCAGATGTGATTTATATCCCTACCGTGGGTAATACTGCGTCGGTAGATGGCGAAGTAAAGCGACCCGCTATTTACGAGCTAAAAGGCACCACCACGGTTAAGCAGTTGGTGGCGATGGCTGGCGGTATGCAAGCTACAGCCTATCCCAATCGAGCCACGATTCAACGGTCAGATACCGATGGCTTTATGACGGTAGTGGACCTAGATTTAACTCACTCAGCCGGCCTTACTGAGAGAGTTGCTAACGGCGATCTGTTGATTATTGATTCAGTGGTAGAGCGTAAAGAAGCGGTGGTGACTCTATCAGGGCACGTGTATCGGCCCGGCGAGTTTCGTTGGAAGTCGGGATTGCGTGTCTCGGATCTAGTGAAAGACGTGCGCCAGTTGCGTCCCGATGGTGACTTAGATTTTGCCTTAATTCGCCGTGAAGTGCCGCCAATTGGCCGTGTGATCCCAGTGTTTGTTAACTTGGGCGCGGCTTTGGAATCTAGGGGCGGAGAGGCAGATATTGCTGTCGATCCGCGCGATGAGCTGACTATTTTTTCGCGCGAGGAGGGGCGAGCGGAAATACTAGAGGATCTGGTTGACGAACTTAAATTGCAGGCTCGCTCAGGTAAAATGGCCAATGTCGTGTCAATAACCGGTACCGTTCGGTCGCCCGGCGAGTATCCACTTACCGAAAATATGACTGTGACGCAGCTTATTGCAGCAGCCGGCGGCCTTGAAGAGGCGGCTTACACCTCTGGAGTGGAAGTCTCTCGTTATGACCTAAGTAATCCTGAACAGGCATCCTCAGCACATTTTCCAGTTGATTTAAGCGAAGCTTACGCCGATGCCAGCGCCGATATCCTACTGCAGAGCTACGATGTTCTATCGGTAAGAACAATCCCAGAGTTTAGGGAGAGTCTCTCGGTAACCCTTGAGGGTGAGCTGATATTTCCCGGTGACTACAGCTTTACCCGAGGTGAAACGCTAGGGGATGTTATCCGACGGGCAGGGGGCTTAAATAGATTGGCTCACCCCGAAGCTGCGGTATTTACTCGAGAGGATTTGCGTCTCCAAGAAGCGAAAAAGCTTGAGCAAATTCAGGAGCGGTTAGAGGCCGATATTGCCGCAGCCGGACTTGAGAATGCCAATGATGGCGCTGCCAAAGGGACCACCGCAGCCGCTGATAAGTTGTTAGAGACATTGGATGCAACGGAAGCCGTGGGTCGCTTGGTTATTGATCTCGAAGGAATCATGGATGGACGTCTAGAAGATGTGCAACTTAAAGATGGCGATGCCCTCGTGATTCCAGAGTACCGCCAAGAGATCTCGGTGCTAGGCGAGGTCCAGCAGCCGACAGCACACCTTTATAACAGCGATCTCAGATTACGCGACTACTTAGATCTTAGTGGTGGCACAAAGGAATCAGCGGATAAAAAGCGTATCTATGTGATTAAGGCCAATGGTGCCGTTGCCCTGCCAGGTGGTTCCGGTTGGCTATCCCGTAAAAGTTTGAACATTGAGGCGGGAGATACGATTGTTGTGCCTATTGATGCCGATAAACAGAAGACGCTCACGGTCTGGGCCGAAGCAACGCAGATTATCTATCAGCTCGCCTTGGGTGCGGCTGCATTTAATAATTTAAGTAACTAGCTGCTGTACCAGGATTGTTGATTATGCGTAGAAGGATTTTTGTAGGCCGCACCATTGCAATAGGCCTTATTGCACTGTTGGTTGGTCAGATGGCAGCGCAGGCGGAACCATGGATCGATACCAGAGACGCTTGGTTGCGCGCGGATATTGAACGCTTATCTCAGGCCGGCCTGATCAAGGTGCCAGTCAATACATGGCCATTGATGTGGGGCAGTGTGATGAATGACCTAGAGGCAGTAAAGGTTAAAGATATTCCGATAGCCATGCGCGGTAGCCTGGGGCGAGTATTATCTGCGGGTAAAGATGCCACCAGAAGCGACGATCCACATCAGTCAGTGTCCTTATCGGTTGCCACCGAGAGCCAGACTTTTCGGCACTTTGGCGATGGTGCCAGAGAGGGCGTAGAGTTTAAGGTTCGGCGTAATGGCCTTACTGATCATATGGCCTACAATTTCGAAGTAATCCAGAGTAAAGACCCATGGGATGAGGATACAACCCATCACGACAATAGCTACTTTGGCTTTGTGGTGGGTAACTGGATTGGACTGCTCGGCAATATTGAAAAGTGGTGGGGCCCGGGTTGGAGTAGCAGTATTATCTTAAGCAACAATGCCAGACCTACCCCTGGCTTTACCTTGCATAGAAATTATTCTGACCCCTTTGAATGGCCTGTTTTAGCTTGGTTGGGTCCTTGGACAGCCAATCTATTTATTTCCAAACTGGACGATACTCGGGTGATAGATGATGCAAAATTGGTCGGATTAACCGTGGGTTTTCGGCCAACGGCATCCCTTGAGATTAACTTGCGCCGCTCTGCGCAGTGGGGTGGGGAAGGCAGGCCGCAGGGGCTAAAAAACTTTATTAAGTTAGTGGGTGGTGTGTCCGATAATTGCTACAACATCGAATGCCGGGTAACGGAGCCCGGTAACCAGCTAGCCGGGTTTGATTTTAGTTGGGATACACCGTGGGCAAATGCCACGATCTATGGTCAGAGGATCGGCGATGATTACTACAATGGCTTGCCGACAGATAATGCGCTACAGCTAGGTGCCAAGTTGCCCTTAAATAATGATCTGTTTAATGGCATGCTCTTTATTGAACAGGATGATACACGAACTAGAGCTTCTGTTGAGCGATATAACATTCTCTATTCTCACCATATTTACAAGACTGGCTATCGGTATCAGGGGCGAGCTATTGGCTCTACATGGGATAATGATTCAAAGATCCTGTCTCTGGGCGCAGTCGGATACTTGGGCAATGGTGATCGGATAGAATTGCGCTACTCCGAGGGTACAATAAATCGTGATAGTGTTGAAACAGCTTTTCCTACAATGCACTCAGTCAGCCCAGAGGGCGGTGAGTTTAAATCCCTATCAGGAAAATGGCAGCGCACATTTGCTTGGGGTGATGCACATTTACAGGGCCGCTATACCGATAATTTGGTAGAAACCTATGGTCGCCAAGAGGATAAATTTCGCTTCAGTGCATCAGTTGTCTATCGGTTCTACTAGCCTAGTGATCGACTTAAATAACGTCAGTCTAACTATTTCAAAGAGGTAATCAATAATGCAAGAGCCGGCTCGAACAGGCGCGCCATTGGCCATGGGGTATGACGATGAAATTGATCTGCGCGAGCTCTTTGCGGTGCTGTGGGCGGGCCGTAGGTTAATTGCCTACGCAACCTCAGCATTTGCCGTTGTTGCGGTAATCGTTGCACTAATGATTCCCAACCAATATAAAGCCACCGCAGTGATTGCTCCGGCCCAGAGTGGCGGTAGCTCAATGCTGGGCGCTATGGCGTCACAGTTTGGTGGCTTGGCATCTCTGGCGGGCATTGAATTGGGTGGTAGCGAGGGGGGTGAAGCTGAGGAGGCCATGGAGATAATGCAGTCCTGGGGTTTTATTGAAAAATTTATCGCCAAAAATAATCTGGCTGTTGAGGTGTTCGCGACTGAGGGCTGGAGTGCGCATAACAATAAACTATCCATTGACAGCAGTTTATACGATAGCGAGCAACGGCAGTGGGTACGCAACCCACCCTCAGGCAAGACCATAGAACCCACTAGCTGGGAGTTATACGAAGAGTTTAGCGAGCGACTGTCGATATCTTCAGATAAAAAAACCGGTCTAGTCTCAGTGTCGATAGAATATTATTCACCTCTAATCGCCAAGCAGTGGGTCGACCTCTATATCGCTACGATTAATGAGCATATGCGCGACAGGAAACTAGCTCAGGTGAATAGAAATATTGAGTACCTCGAAGTGCAGATTGAGAAAACTGCCATTGCTGGTATGCGCGAAGTATTTTATCAGGTGATTGAAGAGCAAATTAAAAATAAAATGCTTGCCGAGGCCAGCCCAGAATATGCCTTTACCACGGTAAGCCGCGCCATGGTGCCGGAGGAAAAGTCGCAACCCAAGCGCGCGTTAATTTTTGTATTAGCGACTTTATTGGGCGGTATGTTATCTGTGCTTGTTGTGTTAGTAATGCACTACAGTAGAAAAAACTAGGCGTTATAGACCTCACTGAGTGACGCAATGGATAGATTTTTACTGTCGGAAAAAGACTTAATAAAGCTGTCGATTATGATGGTATTGGCGGTGGGCTTTTTTGGCTTGGCTGGCTTGCTCGCCATGATCTTTATGCAATGGGTCACCCGCCAAAGCTATGCCGCCGATGCGGTTGATAAGCACGGGATAGCGGAGGTGACGGCATCGAGATTGGGCGGTGTGATGATTTTGGCGGGTAGCATTGGTGTTATGTTACTGGCGGTTATCTCTGGTGTTGAGGCCCGTGCCAATGGTCCGTTGGGTACGCCGCTGTATGCTTGGGTTGGTGTTTTGGGCTGTGCCGGGCTGGGGCTAGTGGAGGATGTCCGCAACGATGCACTTAAGCCCTGTTATCGTCTATTAAGTAAAGCATTTATATTCTTTGTCGTGTTGGTGCTGTGGCCTGAACTAGTGCCCAGTCATATAGGTATCATTGGTATCGACGCATTGCTCGCCTATTCGGGCTCTGCATTGCTACTTACGATTCTATTTTGCGTGGGATTTTTAAACGCTGCCAATATGGCTGATGGCGCCAATGGTTTAATGCCGAGCATATTTTTTAGCGCATTTCTTATTTTCTATTTAGAGTATGGTGGGTTGGGCTTTGAGGCTTTGATGACAGGCTGTGGCCTTTTCCTTATTTTTAATGTGATCTCAGGGCGTTTATTTTTAGGCGACGCGGGCGCCTATGGGCTGGCGGCTGGGGTTGCGTTAGCGGGGTTGTTTTTCTACGGGCAGGGTATATTCTCAGCATCATTTTTGGCGGTGTTGCTAGCTTACCCCTGTATTGAGATCTTAGTCAGTATGGTAAGGCGTTGGAAGCAAGGAAAATCGATGTTTTTGCCCGACAACGATCACTTGCACAACCGCATTCACCGGTATTTTAGACGACAGTTTAAATCGGCCAATCTAGCGAATTCATTAACAGGTCTATCAATAGCCGGCGCCAGTGCTGGAATCGCCTTGGCGGGGTATCTTGGTGCATGGTGGCCGGTGACAGGTTCTGAGTGGTTGGGTGTGTTTTGCGCACAGTGCGCTACCTATGCGATTATTTTTGTGCGAACCGGGCAGGCGGTTGCTTGCGACTTTGAGTCCTCTGTCGGGGCGCAACAAGACTGACTCTGTTACTGATGGGTCCAGAATGCAGAGTAACTCGCTACTTATCACTTGAGTTAGGCAACTAATGAAATTACTTATTCTCGGTGGAGCCGGTTATATTGGCTCGTACATGACCAAAACTGCTCAGGGTAAGGGTCATGAAGTCGTCGTTCTTGACGATTTTTCTACTGGTCATCAGTGGGCGGGTAGGGACTGTGAGTTTTTATGGGTAATTTGCTCGATATGGTAATAACCTGTATAAATTTTCTTCATTCTAGCTAATGAGTTTTTGTTGTTTTGGGCTAAACAACTATAAAAAGGGTGCTATCTATTCATATACGAATATAATTAAGGTATAATATCTTGAATGGAAAAGGGTAGAGATCAAGATATTATGCGTCTAGCTGGAATAACGTTAGCCTTCTCGGCAATGATTTTGGTGCCTGTCGGTATAGTGCATACCGCTGACCAGAGTAGTCGTGAGTTAGTGGTCGAGCACAATCACAAGCCTTCTGCTGTTACACTGCCCCAATATATTGCCGTCGGTCTTGTTGGATCGGTGGTCATGGAGCGTATTATTCAGAACGGACGCGAAACGGTCATTGTAGACGCTAACGTAGCATCACAGCTCGATTCCAACCAGACCATATCTGCAAACTAGTCGCCAATTTACCGTCTTAGGTGGCATACTGCCAGCTCAACCCATACAAAGGATGTAGTTACAACGTGTTGGAAAAGGTTATAAGGCCGCTAGGAATAAACAGATCACAGGCAAAAATTGTGCTGATGTGTCTGTGCGCAGGGCTAAGTTACGGCCTGGCCGGTATCGGTGTTATTCTATTAATGACGCTTATGTCGCGGCTCTCGATTGGTCGTGACTCTGCAGCCTCTCATGGCATTAGCCTCTCTGATTCGTCACGACTGGGCGGCGCCGCTATTGCCGTTATATTTGGTGCCTATGTTATCGGCTTAATGCTGTTGTCACCCTACACGCCGGGGGTAGTCAGGCTAGAGCGTGAAATTTACCTATGGTCGGCTATCTTCCTCTGTGTATTATTAGGTCTCGCTGAAGATATTAAGGCCGATTTTCTAACCCCATTTTTACGTCTAATGACCAAGTTCGCGGTATGGGGCGGATTATTTTGGTTTTGGCCTGACTTAATGCCCAAGCAATTGGGTATAGTGGGGCTGGATGATTTATTGCAAGTGCCACTGCTGGCTTGGCTGTTAACCACAGTGTTCTGCGTAGGCTTTATTAATGCCTTTAATATGGCTGATGGCGCCAATGGCTTGGTACCCGGCATTGCCTTTGCCGCCTTTGTTATTTTCTTTCTGGAATATGGACGCCCCACCGACGGCATCCTGATGTTCGCCTGCACCATGTTCCTGCTATTCAATGTTATTTCAGGCTGGTTCTTTCTGGGTGACACCGGTAGCTATGGTCTGGGCGCCATTATATTGGGTTACGGGCTTAATGGTGTGATAGTAGGCGACTTTTCTATCTGGTTTATGTTGGCTCTAGTGGCGTACCCCTGTCTTGATTTTGTTGCCAGCATAACGCGGCGGCTGGCGGCAGGGCGCTCACCGTTTGTCGCCGATGATGGCCACTTACATAATCATTTACATCGCAATCTGAAGCCAATCTTCTCACCAAAGGTGATGGCTAACTCTATCACTGGTCTGCTGATTAGTGGCTGCACATCCGGCCTTGTTCTGTTGGGTTACATCGGCAATTGGCGTGGAGCGGATAGCCCCGATTGGCTGTGGGTGTTTGTTGCTGAGGCTGGACTATACTTGCTTGTTATACGTTGGCTTAGGCTACAACGCTAGCAATAGAGCTGATCCTTAGGTCGCGGCTCAGGTTTAATTTGTTATTCATAAGCGTATTTACTGTGCTACACTTTCGTCTTGTTCATTAAATGAACAAGATGTTTTTTTGCCGGTCACGAGCGTAATGTCACGACCGTGCGGTAGCCTGCCTGATAAATAATAAAACACTATGCCCAGCGATGAAATCCAGCTCAGCGTACTTAGACTGCTAGAGCAAAACCCCCAGCTAACCCAGCGCCAGCTGTCGGCCGAGCTCGGCGTTAGCTTGGGTAAGACGCACTATATTGTGAAGTCACTGATCGACGTGGGCCTGATTAAGTTGGATAACTTTCAGCGCTCCGATAATAAGTTAGGCTATGCCTACCTACTGACACCTAAGGGCATAGCGGAGAAGGCGTCCATTACCGTGCGATTCCTAGCACGAAAGCAGGATGAATATAAACGCCTTGAGCGAGAGATAGAGACACTGAAATCTGAGATCGAGCTATAAATAACACCGTGAACAGGGTTTTAGCTAGATGGCTATATTGCTGAAAATTTTGTTCAAAACGAGTGGTTAGCACAACAGGGTGGGCC
>CBFHVP010000042.1:0-3414 GCA_965659315.1 uncultured Porticoccaceae bacterium
TGCTTATGTGGCTTGGGGTATTGTTGGCACCTTTGGTGATAACCTGAAGAAAAGTGCTATGGGCATGGCCAAGAATATCGGTCTGTCTGCAGAGCAATTGCAACAATTAGAGCACCTTGGAACCTATCTTAATTATAACGGCTATGGTTCTGCTCTAGAGGAGTTGCATTTCGACCCGGCAAAGCTTTATCAATTAGCCTCGCATTACTCGAGCCCACTGGATTTTGTGGTGGCAGAGGCAGAGACCTATAGCAAGTTAGAGGCCGGCTACCAAGAGGATTTAAGGTCGGCCCAAGCGAGGAATGCGGTAACGGCCAATAAGGCGATAGCGGTATTTACATTGCCAGATACGCCATGGGCGCGTCGTGTAAGTGGCGTTTTTGGTAATCAACTCGCTAACCAAAACCCTGATCGTGGGCACGCCGTATTGACGGCTAAAAACAATGGCAATTTTTTGGTTAGTGTTCGTGCGCCACTTAATAACAAGGTTGGTGCGGCATCTTTATGTCGACAGTTTGCCACTGGAGGTGGCCGTGAAGCGGCTGCTGGTATTAATGACTTGCCGGCTGATAAGCTTGATTACTTTATCGATTTATTTACTAAGGCTTACTTATGAATAAGAGTAATACTGAGCGCCCCTTTACTATATTGGGCATTCAACAAATTGCCGTCGGTGGCGCGGATAAACAAAAGTTACGTAGCTTTTGGGTCGATTTGTTGGGGCTAAATTATCGCGATACCTTTATTAGTGAAAGCGAAAATGTTGACGAGGATATTTGCGAAATGGGTGCGGGTGATTTTACTGTCGAGGTGGATTTAATGCAGCCACTGGATGCGGATAAAAAACCGCGCGTGGATATTCCTGCGCTTAATCATGTCGGTCTTTGGGTAGATGATTTGGCCACAGCTGTGGACTGGTTAACGGCGCAAGGCCTGCGATTTACCCCCGGCGGTATACGCAAAGGTGCGGCGGGTTATGATGTATGCTTTGTCCATCCAAAAGGTAATGATCAATTCCCTTTAAGTTCACAGGGTGTGTTGGTCGAACTAGTACAGGCTCCAGATACCGTAATTAATGCTTACAAGGTGCTTGCTGAGGCTTAAATTAGCCTATTTCAAGGGTTTAAGGTGCATTTGTGGTAGGTTTTCTGTAAGCTTCGCGCCATTCAGGACCATCGCTACATTCCCATTCATTTTTGCCACTCAGGTCCACAGTCGGCAGTACGATAAAAGACGATTTTATGACCTTTGATGAACTGGGCCTATCCGCTCCTATTCTTAAAGCTATTGCCGCGCAAGGCTATAGCGAGCCATCGCCAATTCAAGCTAAAGCTATTCCTGCGGTATTAGCGGCGCGTGATGTTATGGCGGCAGCGCAAACGGGCACTGGCAAAACAGCTGGGTTTACTTTGCCGATCCTAGAGCGTCTATCTGCCGGCCGTCGAGCTGGTGCCAATCAGGCTCGCACATTAATATTAACACCTACCCGTGAGTTAGCGGCCCAAGTTGGAGAGAGTGTTGCGCTATATGGCAAGCATTTAAATCTGACCTCGACCGTGGTTTTCGGTGGTGTAAAAATAAATCCGCAAATGATGAAGTTACGACGCGGTGTCGATATTTTAGTGGCGACGCCGGGCCGGCTGATGGATCTGCACAGCCAGAATGCGGTACGGTTTGATCATCTTGAGGTGCTGGTGCTCGATGAAGCAGATCGTATGCTGGATATGGGCTTTATCCATGATATCAAACGCATTATTGGCCTGCTGCCAAAGCGTCGACAGAACTTAATGTTTTCAGCGACATTCTCCGATGAGATTCGTCAATTAGCCAAGGGACTTGTGCGCGACCCCATTGAAATTTCTGTGAGTCCGCGCAATGCTGCGGCGGCGACGGTGGAACAATGGGTCTGCCCAGTGGATAAAAAGCGCAAGGGTCCGTTGTTAATAAAACTCATCAAAGAGGGTGGTTGGGATCAGGCTTTGGTTTTTACCAAAACTAAGCACGGTGCAAATAAGTTGACTAAGCAGCTGGATGCCGCCGGTATTACCGCAGCGGCTATCCATGGCAATAAAAGTCAGGGCGCACGCACTCGAGCATTGGCTGAATTTAAAGCCGGCGAGATCCGCATATTAGTGGCCACCGATATTGCCGCGCGAGGTCTAGATATTGAGCAACTGCCACATGTGGTCAATTTTGATTTACCTAATGTGTCAGAGGATTATGTGCATCGAATTGGTCGCACCGGTCGCGCCGGTGCCACAGGTGAAGCTATCTCGCTGGTCAGTGCCGATGAGGTTGATCTGCTATCTGATATTGAACGGTTAATACAAAAATTGCTTGATCGTCGCGAGGTCGACGGTTTTGAGCCTGAGCATTCTGTACCAGAAACCACATTGAATAAACCGGTGCGGCGCAAAAAACCGCGCAAATCTCTGAGTAGTGAAACCAGTGCCAGAGATAATAGTCGGCACAACAACAAGTCGACCCGAGCGAAAAAGCGATCAGCCTATGGGCATGGGCCAAAGGCGGGTAGCAAGCTTAAATCGGGAGGCCGCAATCCGAGCGCAAATATGGGTCGGCAAGCAGATACTGACTCGGAAAAACGCGCTGATAGTAATGGTAATGTGGCCGTGAAAAAAAATTCCGGTCAGTCGCCCTATGGCAATAGTACTCGCCGCAATACTAATGCTCGCAAGCGCCCCTCAGGAGGAAACTCCAATCGCACCTCAGGTCGCAGGTAGTCCACAGCAAGTAATATGCAATCCGTCCCGTTGCGCGGCATTCCTATTTTATACACAGTAATTACTAAGAGAACCCCCGTTAATGTTTGAGTTTCACTTTAATAAAGTCGCTACCCTAAGAAATGATATTCTTTCCGGTTTGACCGTTGCTCTGGCGTTAGTGCCGGAGGCCGTGGCCTTTGCTTTTGTCGCTGGAGTTGATCCATTGGTCGGACTTTATGCCGCCTTTATGGTTGGCTTAATCACCGCTTGCATCGGCGGTCGACCAGGCATGATCAGCGGTGCAACAGGCGCATTGGCCGTAGTGATGGTGTCGCTAGTCGCTGATCATGGGGTTGAATACCTGTTTATTACGGTGGTGCTGATGGGGCTACTACAGATTACCGCTGGCGCACTGAAATTAGGTAAGTTTATCCGTATGGTGCCATATCCGGTGATGCTAGGGTTTGTTAATGGACTAGCGATTGTGATCTTTTTGGCGCAGCTCGGGCAGTTTGGTGAATCAGGTCAGCCCGGTTGGCTGGACAATACCTTTATGCAAGGTAGCATCATTGATGTCGCTTGGTTGCAAGGACAAGAGCTATATATGCTGGTAAGTTTGGTGCTAGTGACCATGATTATTATTCACTCGCTACCGCGCTTTACCAAGGCGCTGCCATCATCGCTGGTCGCC
>CBFHVP010000042.1:3423-15352 GCA_965659315.1 uncultured Porticoccaceae bacterium
AGTTTGGTGCTAGTGACCATGATTATTATTCACTCGCTACCGCGCTTTACCAAGGCGCTGCCATCATCGCTGGTCGCCATTATGGTGGTCACTGGATTAGTGTTAGGTCTAGACTTAGATACCAAAGTGGTGGGTGATGTGGCCTCGATCAGTGGCGGTTTGCCTCGTTTCCATATCCCTGAGGTGCCGTTTAACTTAACAACCCTATGGATCATTTTGCCCTATGCCATTATTTTGGCTGCGATTGGCTTAATTGAATCACTGTTGACGTTGCGCCTGATTGATGAAATTACGGAAACCCGCGGTCGCGGTAATCGTGAATGCATTGGCCAAGGTGTGGCTAATACTGTAACCGGATTTTTTGGCGGTATGGGCGGTTGTGCCATGATTGGACAGAGCATGATTAATGTAAATTCCGGTGGTCGTGGGCGTATGTCCGGTATTAGCGCGGCACTGTTTTTACTACTATTTATATTGGTGGCTTCACCCCTAATTGAGCAAATCCCTCTAGCGGCTCTGGTAGGTGTGATGTTTATTGTCGTGATTGGTACCTTTGAATGGTCGAGCTTTCGTATTATTGGCAAGGTGCCGCGCAGTGATGCGTTGATTCTGGTGACGGTCTCGGCTGTTACCGTGGCTACCGATTTGGCGGTTGCCGTAGTGGTTGGCGTGATTATTTCAGCGTTAGTATTTGCTTGGGAGCATGCAAAATATATTCGTATTGAATCTAGGGAAGATCATAAAGGGTCAACAGTCTATGCCGTCACTGGACCATTATTCTTTGGCTCAGTTACCTCGTTTCTCGAACGATTTGATCCCACCCAAGACAATGAAGATGTGGTTATTGATTTTGCCCGCTCACGGGTCGCTGATCATTCTGGTTTGGAAGCTATTGACACATTGGCAGAGCGTTATGAAAATGCCGGTAAAACACTACACCTCGTACATTTAAGTGAAGAATGTAGAAAATTACTGAGGAAAGCGGGTAATCTGGTTGAGGTCAATGTAATAGAGGACCCAAAATATTTTGTTGCAGAGGATAGCCTAGCCTAATGGACTTAAAACTGGCGATTTTTAAACCTATGCTTAAGCTTGCCATGGAGCGCTCCGGCCACGGCGCGGCATTGGGTTTTGAATTGACCAAAATCGGGCGTGGTCAAGTAGAGATATTGTTTCCCTATAAAGAAGAGGTGATCGGTAACCCAGTGACGGGTGTAGTCCATGGTGGTGTGATTGTGACCTTATTGGATGCTTGCTGTGGCTCTGCAGCAATCACCATGCTAAAAGGGCCGATGGTTACGCCGACGATGGATTTGCGCCTAGATTATATGCATCCGGCTGAACCCTATCAGCCTATTTATGTGTCGGCCAAAGTGTATCGGGATACCTCTCATGTTATTTTCTGTCGTGGGTCAGCCTGGCAGGATGACCCCGACAATCCAATTGCCCATTGTGTCGCGACCTTTATGAAAGTTGAGACGCCCAGTGTCTCACTTGGCAATATGGTACGCCGTCGATTTAATCGTTTGATTCGTGGCGACAAAGCTTTTGAGCAGGAGGCGGATAAATGAGTGTAACGGAGCAATCACTTAAGAAAGAGTTACTTCGGGCCAAAGAGCAGACTAATCCACAGCTAATTCTGGACCTAATCCCTTACAGTAGCTTTATTGGTGCTCAAGCTAGACAGGATGATAATCAAGTGCTGTACTGGCTTGATCGACGCCCAGCCAATATTGGTAACCCGTCACTGCCCGCGATTCACGGCGGTGTGATCGGCGGTTTTCTTGAGCTTTCAGCGGCGATAGAAATTCTCTATACATTGGATGTTGATCTGGTGCCTAAGGTTGTTGATTTTTCGTTGGATTATCTGCGGCCAGGGCGCTATAAAACAATCTATGCCAACTGTACTGTCTTACGGCAGGGTAAAAAACTGGTCAATGTCACTGCGACCGCATGGCAGGATGATCCGCAGACACCAATCGCTAATGCCCGTTGCCATTTTCTGGTTTCCTAAGTAAAAAAACACTACCAACGCTTGAAATTATCACGCTAGCCCCCATCTTCTGAAACAACAAAATCTATTGTCTTATTGATCAGGAGAAACAACGGAAATGACAGCCAAAGCTAAATCAGGTGCCGAAACCCTAGGGTTTCAAACCGAGGCAAAACAGTTACTGCATTTAATGATTCACTCTTTGTATTCCAACAAGGAGATCTTTCTTCGCGAACTAATTTCCAATGCGTCAGATGCTACCGATAAATTGCGCTTCGAAGCGCTGGAGAATTCAGCTCTCTATGAAGATGATGGTGAACTACGTATCCGTATCGCCATAGATGAAGAGGCAAAAACAATTCAGATCTCTGATAATGGTATTGGTATGTCGAGAGATGAGGTGATTACCAATCTTGGCACCATAGCTAAATCAGGCACCGCTGAGTTCCTTAAAAACCTCACCGGTGATCAGAAACAAGATTCTCAGTTGATTGGCCAGTTTGGTGTTGGTTTCTATTCCTCTTTTATCGTTGCTGAGCGGGTAGTAGTGGAGACTCGCAGAGCCGGTGAAGCGGCAAATCAAGGTGTGCGTTGGAGTTGTGAGGGGGAAGCGGATTATCAGATTGAGGCGATTGAGCGAGCTGAGCGAGGAACCTCTATTACCCTGCATCTAAAATCAGAAGAGCAAGAATTCGCCAATGATTGGCGTCTGCGCAGTATTGTTAAGAAATACTCAGACCATATCGCTATCCCTGTGCAGATGCTCAAGCCGGTAACACCACCAATGCCCAATGCCGATGAAGAGGATGCCGACAAAATTGAGGATGCGGAGATTGTTCCGGAATGGGATGCCGTCAACGATGCTCAGGCGCTGTGGACCAAGTCGAGAAACGACGTCTCTGACGAGGACTATAAAGAGTTTTATCGCCATGTATCCCATGATTTTGCTGAGCCTTTAGCTTGGAGTCACAATCGTGTCGAGGGCAAGCAGGACTATACCAGTCTACTCTATATTCCCGGTATGGCACCGATGGATCTCTATCAGCGTGAGGCGGCACGTGGTATCAAGCTGTATATCAAGCGCACTTTTATTATGGATGATGCAGAACAGTTTATGCCGATGTATCTGAGATTTGTAAAAGGTGTATTGGATAGTGCCGATTTGCCCCTGAATGTGTCTCGCGAGATTTTGCAGAGTACACCAATGGTTGACAGTATTCGCGCGGCACTGACTAAACGGGTATTGGATATGCTGGGTAAGTTAGCCAATAACGAACCGGAAAAATACGCCACTTTTTGGACGCAATTTGGTGCTGTGTTAAAAGAAGGTCCCAGCGAAGATCACAGCAATCGTGAAAAGATTGCCAAACTATTTCGTTTTGCCAGTTCCACCTCAGAGGGTGCGGACCCAATCGTTAGCCTAGCTGACTATGTTGAGCGCATGAAAGAAGGGCAGGATAAGATTTATTATGTTACCGGTGATAGCCATTCTGTTATTGCAAATAGTCCTTACCTAGAAGTATTTAGTAAGCATGGTATTGAAGTGCTGTTGATGTCTGATCGCATCGATGAATGGATGATGGGTTATCTGACTGAGTTTGATGGTAAATCTTTCCAAGATGTAGCCCGCGGCGAGCTGGATCTGAGTAAGATTACTGGCGAAGACAGCCAGACTGACACTGATGATACAGCGGATAAGGGATCTGATGATGCCGAGCAGGACGAACTGTTGAGCCGTATTAAATCGCTATTGGATAGCAAAGTTGAGGAGGTGCGTAGCACCAGTCGACTGACTAGCTCTCCAGCCTGCTTGGTTGTAGGCGATAATGATATGGGCGAGCAAATGCGCAAGATTATGCAGGCGGCGGGGCAAGCAGTGCCGGAGACTAAGCCCATTCTTGAGGTTAATATGCAGCATCCGTTAGTCAGCAAGCTCGATGCAGAGGCGGACGAGGACGCTGCTGGGCGCTTGGCCAGAATTCTATTTGATCAGGCGGCGTTATCAGCAGGACGGCCATTGGAGAACCCGGCAGAATTTGTGCAGGAGCTAAATCGTTTGATGTTCAATTAGTTTAGCGATAAGTAATGCGAAAAAGCGTCCTTTAAAGGGGCGCTTTTTTGCTTACTGGGCTTATAATAGGTGCTGGCGGCGCGTCTTGTAGGAGTCATTTTGAGCGATAATAAAAATCACAAAGTAGCAGTGCTAGGTGGCGGTAGTTTTGGTACCGCTATCGCCAATATGATTGCTAACAATAATTATACCACCAGTCTTTGGTTGCGCAGTGAGGAGCGTGCGCAACGAATCAGAGAATCTGGTGAAAATGGCGATTACTTACCGGGTTATCCGCTCAGCGCCGCGCTGCAGGTTGAGTCTGATCTACAGCAGGTGTTGAGTGATGCTGATGCCGTGTTCTTTGCCGTTCCCAGTGCAGTTATTCGCCAAGTGGCACGCGAGGCTTGTCAGTATTTATCTGCGCAAAGCGTTATTATTAGTACTGCGAAAGGTATAGAGTCTGACAGCTTTATGTTGCCGAGTCAGATTCTTGAGCAGGAAATACCGCAATGTGCGGTTGGTGTTATTAGCGGCCCTAACCTAGCGAAAGAGATTGCACAGTTCGCTATCACGGCGACGGTAATTGCCAGTAGCAATGAACAGCTTTGTACGCAAGTGCAGGATTTATTGGGTTCAGATTATTTTCGTGTTTACACCAATCATGATCGATATGGTGTTGAGTTGGCTGGAGCACTGAAAAATATCTATGCGATTGTCGCTGGTATTGCCGAGGCGTTAGATGCAGGGCAAAATACCAAGAGTGTTGTGCTGACGCGTAGTTTGGCCGAGATGAGTCGCTTTGCGGTAAAACTTGGTGCTAATCCACTGACATTTTTAGGCTTAAGTGGAGTTGGCGATCTCCACGTGACCTGTTCCTCGCCACTCAGCCGAAACTTTCGTATCGGTGTGGCACTGGGGCAAGGTAAAACGCTAGAGCAAGCCGTGACTGAGGTTGGTCAGGTTGCCGAGGGAATCAATACCACCAAACTGGTTAAACAAAAAGCGGAAGAATTAGCTATTTATATGCCTCTTGCTTCAGCCCTCTATGCCACGTTATTCGAGCAACGGCCGATTAAAGAGTCGCTCAAGTCGATGATGCTGGCAGAACAAAATACAGATGTTGAATTTATGGTGAAAACTAATGACTGAAAATAAAGTGCCCTTTGCAAATATTGATACTTGGGTTCGTTTTGCCTATATGGCGTTGTTTACGGTGCTGTTATTGGCGGCTCGTTTGGTAATCAGTATTTTGGTACTAGTGCAATTTGTACTGGTCCTATTTAGCGGCAAAGATAATGAAAATTTGCGCAATCTTGGGCAGGGGTTGGGTAAATGGGTTTACCAAACTATTATGTTTTTAACCTTTAATACGGAAAACAAACCCTTTCCTTTCGATGAGTGGCCGCTGATAGATCCCTCTGAAGGGTATCAAGTGCGTGCGGCAGAAACCGTTGATGATGCTGAGTTTGTTGAGGTCGATGACGCCATTGATGAGGATGTGCCTTCATTTACTGCTGAGGATGGCGCTAACGATAAGAATCAGTAATTGCTGTGCGGTTGCTAATTTTACGCCATGGGGATGCTGTAGTGGGTGGCCCAGATCAATCCCGACGCCTCTCTGACCATGGTCGTGAACAGGTGCATAAACAGGTATTGCGACATTATCAGGATATAAATGCAGTTGACGTTGTGGTTAGCAGTCCCTATATCAGGGCGGCGCAGACAGCGGAGATTGTGATGCAGGAAACAGCAGTAAAATCTATTGAATGGTTAGACGATCTCGTACCGCACGGTAGTCTGCGACTCATAGAGGCATTTTTGCAACAGCATCAAGCGAGCAATGTAATGTTGGTAAGTCATTTGCCATTAGTTGGCTTGTTAATCGATTACTTAACCGGAGAAACCGCTAATTCCATGGGTACTGCGAGTCTCGCATCACTGTCAATGGATTACCCCGCGCAGGGATTGGCAACTTTACATTGGAATCATTATGTCGATTGAGTTTATAAGAGAACGTAGTTTTGATCATAAAGGACTGGCATTAAAAGCCAAAGAATGGGGTCGTTCAGGTTACCCTCCCGTTATTGCGTTACATGGCTGGTTAGATAATGCCAATAGCTTTGATCGTATGCTTCCTTACATGAAAGATCTGCATGTGATTGCTTTAGATTTGGCCGGTCATGGTCTCAGTGATTTCCGTTCTCAGGACTCTGGTTATGATATATGGCGCGATATTGCCGATGTGATGGCAGTGGCTGATCAAATGGGCTGGGATACCTTCAGCCTGATGGGCCACTCTCGTGGTGCGGTTGTTGCAGGACTGGTGGCTGGCACATTTCCCGAGCGGATCGATCGGTTAGCGATGATTGATGGCTTTATGCCACCACCTACTGAAGCAATTAATATGGCCAAGCATATTGCTAGGGCGATTCATGAAAACAACCGTTTTGGTGTAGCTTCGCCAACCTTATTTGAAGACTATGAGGGGGCGGT
Organism: uncultured Porticoccaceae bacterium; assembly: GCA_965659315.1. Taxonomy (GTDB): domain Bacteria; phylum Pseudomonadota; class Gammaproteobacteria; order Pseudomonadales; family Porticoccaceae; genus HTCC2207. The sequence continues at coordinate 9,963 of CBFHVP010000042.1, forward strand.
TCAGGCCCGAGTCAAAGGTTTTGTACCGCTTGAATATGAGGCCGCGGCTACCTTAGCTGAACGAGGCGTAGTAGAGTCCGATGGTTTTTTCTACTGGCGCAATGATCAACGTCTTAAGGCTGCATCAATGATTAAGTTATCATCAGACAATATACAAAGCTTTTTAACAGCGATTCGAGCACCAGTGATATTAATTCGGGCTGAAAACAGTGCGCTTAAACCTGATGACAAACATGCAGCGGCCTTTGAGTGGGTTCCACAGATGCAGATTGTGCGAATAGTGGGTTCGCATCATCTGCATTTGGAAGGGCAAGCTGAGCAGGTGGCAGAAAAATTACAGCCACTGTTTGGGTAAGTTACTGATTATTAAGTAGCGCCAAAAATTCAGTGCGAGTTGCCTGTTCAGTGCGGAAACTGCCAAGCATGGCAGAGGTTTTCATAGAGGAATTCTGTTTTTCAACGCCACGCATCATCATACACATATGTTTGGCTTCTACGATAACAGCGACGCCACGAGCCTCGGTCACCTCTTGAATCGTCGAGGCCACTTGCTGCGCCAGTGCCTCTTGTATTTGCAAGCGGCGAGCAAACATATCGACCACTCTGGCCACCTTAGATAGCCCTAAAACTTTACCATTGGGGATATAGGCGACGTGACATTTGCCGATAAAGGGCAGCAAGTGGTGTTCGCAGAGAGAAAATAGCTCAATATCTTTTACTATTACCATTTCTTCTGAATCAGAGGGGAATAGGGCATTGTTCACCACCTCATCTAAATCCATTTCATAACCACTGGTGAGGTAAGCAAAAGCCGTAGCTGCTCGCTTAGGCGTATCCAATAAACCTGCGCGGGTAATATCTTCGCCAGTACTCTCAATAATTTTGGCGTAATGCTCTTTCATGGTCATTCCTTTTATAAAACATTTTTGTTTTTGCCCCTGCATTTTCTAACAAAGTAAAGACCATTGCTAGTTTCATAGGTAAAATAATGAACATCCGAAGATGAAGAAATAGCAATGACTAAAGCTTCAAAAAAATCACAGCCAATAACGGTTGCAACCATGCTTGAATCAGGTGAGCGACTATTTGAGTCTCAGGGCCTGTTTTACGGTCACGGAACCACCAATGCCTGGGATGAGGCAGTTTATCTGCTAACCTTCGTGCTCGATCTGCCACCAGACTCAGATCGATCAGTATTATCAAAAGTACTTACCGCCCAGCAGCAGTCCGATGTCGAAGCGCTATTTCAGCGTCGGGTGAATGAGCGTATTCCCGCGCCTTATTTGACCGGAACAGCATGGTTTTGTGGGCTTGCATTCAGAGTAGATCAACGTGTCATTATTCCTCGCTCACCGCTAGCAGAACTTATTTATAATGACTTTCAGCCTTGGTGCGAGGTCGAGCCTGATAGTATTCTCGATTTATGCACAGGCAGTGGCTGTATTGGTATTGCTTGCGCTTATGCTTTTGAACAGGCGCAGGTGGTATTGAGTGATATTTCGACTGATGCGTTAGCCATAGCGCATAAGAATATTGACCTACATGAGGTTGGCGATCGTGTTGCTGCAGTGCAATCTGACCTCTTTGAAGATCTTAATGAACAGCGCTTTGATCTTATCGTAAGCAACCCGCCCTATGTCGATGCAACGGATCTGGCAACCATGCCCGAGGAGTATCAGCATGAGCCTGAATTGGCATTGGCCTCTGGCGCAGATGGTTTGGATTTCACGCGACGCCTGCTGCGCGAAGCGGCACAGTATCTCACCGAGCGAGGTGTGCTGGTAGTAGAAGTGGGTAATTCATCTGTGGCGCTGGAGCAGGCTTTTCCCACTGTGCCATTTCTATGGTTGACGTTTACTGAAGGTGATGCCGGTGTTTTTGTGCTTACGCAGCAGCAGCTCGTCGAATTTCGGGAATCTTTTGCCTAATTTACGTATAATCTTGTCTTTGTTTATCGCCACTTAATTCAGCATGAGAACAGTATGTCCGGAAATTCCATAGGAAAATTATTTACCGTAACCAGTTTTGGCGAGAGTCATGGACTGGCCATTGGTTGCATTGTTGATGGTTGTCCCCCTGGGTTAGAAATCAGTGCCGCTGATTTGCAGCCTGATTTGGATCGCCGTAAACCCGGTCAGTCGCGCTATACCACGCAGAGAAAAGAAGACGATGAAGTTAAAATTCTCTCGGGTGTGTTCGAAGGTAAAACAACGGGCACTACGATTGGTATGATAATTGAAAATAAAGATCAAAAGTCAAAAGATTACAGCAAAATCAAAGACTTATTCAGGCCTTCTCATGCAGATTATACCTATCATCAAAAGTATGGTGATCGTGACTATCGTGGTGGTGGGCGCAGTTCCGCGCGTGAAACGGCAATGCGCGTCGCTGCTGGCGGTATCGCAAAAAAATACCTTAAAGAGCGTTTGGGTATAGAGATTTTTGGATATGTCTCTCAGCTCGGTCCGGTTGTCGCGGAAAATTTTGATCAAGCCACAATCGAAAATAATCCATTCTTTTTTCCAGATGCCGATAAGATCTCTGAGCTAGAGGCTTATATGCAGGCGCTAAGTAAAGAGGGTGATTCGATTGGCGCCAAGGTCACCGTGGTCGCCAAAAACGTGCCCGTAGGACTTGGTGAGCCGGTGTTTGATCGCCTCGATGCTGAACTGGCGCATAGTCTGATGGGCATCAATGCCGTTAAGGGCGTTGAGTTGGGGGCAGGTTTTGATGTGGTCGCCCAGAAGGGGACTGAGCATCGTGATGAACTATCTCCCGATGGCTTTTTGTCTAATCATTCCGGTGGTGTCTTGGGCGGTATTTCCTCAGGTCAGGATATCGTTGCACATCTGGCGCTTAAACCGACGTCGAGCATACGGATACCAGGGCAGTCGATTGATACCGCCGGTCAGTCCGCGGAAGTGATTACCACCGGTCGACATGACCCCTGTGTTGGCATTCGTGCTGTGCCGATTGCTGAGGCAATGCTCGCAATTACCCTAATGGACCATTATCTTCGACACCGTGGGCAGAATTCGGATGTGGACTCAGGACTGAAGCCAATATAAGTCTTAGGCTAAAAAAATGCTCTCTGAGTATTGGTTGGCCGGGTTATTTTTGAAGGGGGGCATTGCAGGAAACCACGGTGTAGCATTTATTGCTCATCGCCAATTGTAAAATTCTCGGTGGATATTGGCAGGTTAGTGGCGCTGACTAGTCATGAATATGGCAGCGTTTTTTTAAATTAGTCCCGATAAGAGGACCAAAAGATGGCTGTGTCGGAAAATAATTTATCATCAAAACAGTCTGGCCGGTCTGGTCAGCAGAGAAAGTCACGGAACCAAACTGATGCAAAGGGAAATCAGACAAGTTATTGGCAGGCCAACCTCAGATTATTAGCAAAGCTATTAAGCCTTTGGTTTGTGGTGTCATTTGGTTTTGGCATTCTGCTTGTCGATGTGCTCAATCAATTTAGCTTTTTTGGTTTTAAGTTAGGTTTCTGGTGGGCTCAGCAAGGGTCGATCTACGTCTTTGTTATGTTGATTTTTTATTATTCTTATAAAATGAAACAAATCGATCGCAAATATGGTGTCGATGACGATAACCCGCAAGGATGACTGCCATGACTACGCAAATGCTCAGTTATCTATTTGTAGGGCTGTCATTTAGTGTCTATATCGGTATTGCGATATGGGCGCGGGCTGGATCAACATCTGAATTTTACGTTGCCGATGGTGGTGTGCATCCGATAGCCAATGGTATGGCGACAGCGGCAGATTGGATGAGTGCCGCGTCATTCATTTCCATGGCCGGTATTATCGCCTTTAGTGGCTACGATGCCTCAGTTTACCTGATGGGCTGGACAGGCGGATATGTATTGCTGGCATTGTTATTAGCTCCTTATTTACGCAAATTTGGTCAGTTTACGGTGCCAGATTTTGTTGGTGAGCGCTACTACTCCAGCACCGCACGCGTGGTAGCGGTAGTTTGCTTACTGTTTATTTCCTTTACCTATGTCGCGGGGCAGATGCGCGGTGTGGGCGTGGTGTTTTCGCGTTTTCTTGAGGTGGATATTAATGTCGGTGTGGTTATCGGTATGTGTGTTGTGTTTTTCTATGCCGTTTTGGGTGGTATGAAAGGAATCACCTACACGCAGGTAGCACAGTTTTGTGTGCTGATCTTTGCCTATTTGGTCCCAGCAATCTTTATCTCGATTATGATTACAGGAAATCCTGTGCCTCAGTTGGGACTCGGCGCAGATGTGGCTGATGGCTCTGGTATGTCGGTATTGCACAAGCTTGACCAAACATTGATCGATTTAGGGTTTAACCCTTATACCGAGAGTAGCAAAAGCACTGTTGATATTTTCGCCATCACCATGGCATTAATGGTTGGTACTGCGGGACTACCTCATGTGATTGTCCGCTTCTTTACCGTACCTAAGGTATCGGATGCGCGGCTATCTGCCGGTTATGCATTGGTCTTCATTGCGTTGCTCTACACCACGGCGCCAGCGGTGGCTGCTTTTGCGCGGCTCAACTTTATTGAGACGGTGCAGAACACGGAGTATGCCAGTGCACCTGCCTGGGTCAGAACCTGGGAGGATACTGGTCTAATTGCTTGGCAAGATAAAAACGATGATGGTCGAATTCAGTATGGCTTGGGTGCGCCCTTTAATGGTAAACCACAGTTTAATGGTGAGCAGGGTAGCTATGGTGAACGAATGGTGTCCAATGCACCGTTGGCCAATACGAATGAAATCTATGTCGATCGCGATATTATGGTGCTCGCGAATCCGGAGATTGCTAACCTGCCAAGTTGGGTTATTGCTTTGGTGGCTGCAGGTGGCTTGGCTGCGGCACTCTCCACAGCGGCGGGGCTATTACTGGTGGTCTCTACCTCCATATCACATGATCTTTTGAAGAAAACCTTAATGCCAAATATCAGCGACAAACAGGAATTGCGCTATGCGCGACTTGCTGCTGCCATTGCTATTGTTGTAGCCGGTTATCTGGGGATCAACCCACCAGGGTTTGTGGCAGAGGTGATCGCGTTTGCATTTGGTTTAGCCGCGGCGTCGCTATTCCCCTGTATTTTATTGGGGATATTTTATCGTCGGATGAATAAACAAGGTGCGATTGCCGGGATGTTATCAGGCCTGCTATTTACCTTCGGCTATATTGTCTATTTTAAGTTTGTAAATCCCGCGGCCAATATTGCTGATAATTGGTTGTTTGGTATTTCACCTGAGGGCATAGGCGCGATTGGCATGTTGATTAATTTTTCCGTTTCTTTAGGCGTGTCTAGATTTACTACTGAGCCACCAGCAACAGTACAGCAATTAATCGATAATATCCGTATTCCATCCGGTGCTGGTCGTGCTCAAGATC
>CBFHVP010000043.1:0-14212 GCA_965659315.1 uncultured Porticoccaceae bacterium
ACGACGACTCCGTTTCCATATCGCTAGGTAATCCAGAGCTCGAACCTTTTGAAGGCGAGTCATTTGACCTTTCATTAGAGTGGTATAACCGTGCAGGTAGTTCAATTTCGGCTGCATACTTCACTAAAACCATATCAAATGGAATTGACAATAGAACACTCTGCCCTTCTAACATAACGGATATTGCCGCGCTGAGTGATATAGACCTGGGAGACGCAACGACTGGCTCCTTGTCTTTAGATTCAAGTAATACATGCGTGGATACCAATGGTGTCACTGTCAGCATCACTGATAGCGTTAACACCTCAGGTAGCTTCGATATCTCGGGCTGGGAAATCGGTCTGCTTCAAAACTTCGATTACGTAGATGTACCTGTTCTGCGCAATATGGGTGTGCAAGCAAATTGGACTTATATCGATGCCGACGAGAGTGCTAATTTCGATGAATCAGGCAATACCCTTCCTCTCGCTGGAGTGTCAGAGGACACATATAATTTGATTGTGTTTTATGAGACTGATCTGCTCGGTGTCCGAGCGGCTTATACCAGTAGAAGCGATTATTTTGACGAAACTTGGGCAACTGTCTCCGGTGATAACCGATTTATTGAACCCCAAAATCGTTTGGATATATCAATCTCGTATCGACCTACACAGATCGAAAATCTAACCCTGACACTGGAAGGCTTTAATATGACAGATGAGCAATTCTATGCTTATCAGGGTAATACCAGTCGAGCGCGTGAGTATCGTGAGGTTGGCAAAACCTATGCATTAACCGCAAACTATTCGTTCTAATTAATCGGTTTGCATCCAGCGCTCAGTATATCCCTCGATCCGAGGGTATATTGGGCGCTACCTTCCCCAGTTAGCTTGGTACTTTAATTTCCAATTAGGCGTCATCGTAGATAACAGACAAAATCGACAATACCAACCAACGGAGTATCAAAACTGAAAATTTAAATTATTGCGTGAAATCAAAGCTTTATTAACTAACAATAGCTATGGCTTTATCACTAGATTAATATGATATTATTTTATCTTGAAAGACTAAATAAAAATTTAAAAATCGGCTCTGCGCAAACAGTCAATTGGTCACTCTTAACCCCTGATGTATATCAAAGAGTATTTCTATAGTTAAAGTCTAAAAAAATATACTGAATACTGCCACATAATATCCATCTTCCTATAGCCGTATAAAAATTACTATAAAGAGGTTAGTACTATGCGAAAAATTATCCCTTTTTTAGCGCTCGTCTCTGTAACCCTAATGCCGGGCATTATCAAGGCGGAAAACCTGATTAACTCTAAAGTCTTTGACTGGAACGCTATAAAAATAGATCAGCAAAACTTCTCTAAAACGAAAATGATAGTTGACGGTGCTAGCGACGGCTTCACCTCTATAGGAATATCATTGGTCAATATCGCCACTGGAGATGACTTTACTGTAGATAATAGTGGCGCAGCTATCGAATCACTAGTAATCATAAAATCAGGCGATACTATTCAAAAACATGGCGGAGTAATCAAGGCTATGGGTCGCGGCAGTGTGAGCTTAATCATGCCTGAGGATAGCGTTACTATCTCTAATCCTGGGGCAACAGTAGCTACTTTATACCTGTTAACTTGGGATGCGCGAGAGGCAAATATCAACCTGCCAAAATCTTTAAATAGTCCAATAAAAACACTACTAGTGGACTGGAATGATATTGACTTTATCGAGAACTCAAAAGGCGGGAGAAGAAACCTTATACGCCAACCAACCCTGATGCTGAAAGAATTTGAAATGCATGTCACCACCCTTAATGAGGGGATGAGAAGCCACCTGCCACACACGCATATTGAAGAAGAAATCATACTTGTCAGGCAGGGTGAAGTGGAGGAATATATCGACGGAGAACTCCACAAAGTTGGCCCAGGATCAATCATCTTTTTACGCTCAATGATTCCACATGGCATCAGAAATATTGGAGATGGCTCGGCTGAATATTATGCATTTAAATGGTCAATCAAATAATGTTAACAGCATTAAACATTCGGCAAATCGGTCTTATCGCTGGACTATTATCTTTTTTCGTCGCTATACAGCTGCCCCCTCCAACTGATTTGACGCAGCAAGGCTGGTTGGTACTAGCAATTGCTGTTTGGATGGCTATCTGGTGGATGACTGAGGCCGTCCCCATTGCGGTGACAGCACTGGTACCCTTGGTGTTATTCCCCCTATTAGACTTAGGGACCATTGCATCTGTTGGGGGACAGTATGGTAGCAAGGTGGTTTTCTTAATCTTTGGCGGCTTTGTTATCGGTTTGGCCATACAGCGCTGTAACCTTCACCTCCGAATAGCTATGAAAACAGTAAAATTCGCTGGAACAGAACCCAAGCGCGTTGTTGGCGGCTTCATGATAGCGAGTGCATTTTTATCAATGTGGATAACCAATACTGCGACGACAGTTATGATGTTACCTATTGCTTACTCAGTTGCGCTACTGATTAACAGTGAAAGTAAAAAAGAGCCAAGGGCTGATACCAATTTTGGATCGTCACTAATGTTAGGACTCGCTTATGGTGCTAGTATCGGCGGCATGATGACATTAGTAGGAACCGCTACCAATGTCATGTTTAAGGGATATTTTGAAGATAATTATGGCGTGGAAATTAGCTTTCTTGACTGGATGTTGGTGGCTGTACCGATAGGTCTTACTCTGTTGGTAATCGTTTGGTGGGTGTTAACGTCGGTTCTGTTCCCCTGCAAAAAAGAGGGTCATCAGGGCATAAGCGAAATTGTTGATGCAAAGATCAATGAACTGGGTGACATGTCGACTGCTGAAAGACGCACACTATTGGTGTTTCTATTGACTGTGTCTCTTTGGATTGGCAAAGGCTTTATCGAACCTTTTATCGGTGATCTGCGAATCAATGATAGCTCCATAGCAATTTTTGGCGCTATTTTGCTATTTATTATTCCCGCAGATTGGAAGCAAGGTATCTTTCTGTTGGAATGGGGAGATACAAAGAACCTGCCCTGGGGCATTCTGTTACTGCTTGGAGGTGGACTGGCACTTGCAGGGGCGATGGATAGCTTTGGTGTAGCACATTGGATTGGTTCTAAGTTAACTCTCTTTAATGACATTCCATCTTGGTTATTAGTACTAATTACCGTCACCATGATTATCTTGCTATCCGAGCTTATGAGTAATGTTGCTACCTTAACAGCGTTTCTCCCAGTAATCGTAGCCGTCGCTATTGGATATGGTGAACATCCATTTTTATTGGCATTACCAGCGGCCTTAGCTGCTAGCTGTGCCTTTATGCTACCAATTGGTACACCCCCAAATGCAATTGTTTTTGGTAGCGGTTTGATCAGTATTCCCCAAATGGCTAGGGCCGGCCTTTTGTTAAATATTATTGCTATTTTGATTCTAACTTTTATGTGCTTCGGTTTGGCAACATTAGTATTTGATATTGATGTAGGTGTTTTACCGACAATATTTGAGGCACATGGTTAAAACAGTTGTTCACTATCGAAAAGTATAGATGTGTATTGTCGGAATATAATAATACCCAATCGTAGTATGTGTAATTATGTTTGACTAAATAAGGAGAAACAAATGACTCGTCATTTCGTCATCGCTATATTGCGAGTTTCAATTATCCTCACTTTTTTCCTGACAGGCCATACGGTTATGGCCAATACGCCTTTGCTTGGCATGGGAGCTAAATCTGGAGAAGTTACCTCGACAAGTGCCAATATTAGTCTTCGTCTCACCAAATCGCTTGGGCAAGCACTTAATCACAGTGTTCCGGGTCAATTGGGTAAGGCAAGAATACATTACAGTCTCTCACCTAATATGCAATCGGCTCAGCTCAGTTCGTGGCAATCATCGGCTGCAGAAAATGATTATTATTTGCAATATAAATTAACGGAACTTCAAGCTAATACGCGTTATTACTATACAGCCGAATTAGCTAGCACAGAGGAAAAAGGATCACATATGTCCGCTGTTTTTTCCTTTAAAACTGCTCCCGCGCACAATCAAAGAGAGAATATCAACTTCCAAGTTACCACCTGCCAATCGGCACAGGGCCTACCTGTATATCCAGTAATGCAACGGCAAAATCCAGATTTCCTAGTGTCCGCAGGAGATACAGTCTACTACGATAAATTTGATGTACGATCAAAGGAAGAGGCTTTCTGGCTATACCAAAAAGAATATGGCACGCCCTACACCATTAATTACTTTGCCAATACCTCTGCCTATTTTATGAAAGATGATCATGACTATCGCTACAATGATGCCGACCCTTATTCAAACGTGGAGATCAATACCAAGAATTATGTGTGGGGCCCAAATGGTCTCAATGACAATCTAGATCGATCGGATAAAACATGGCTAACTCATGAAGAAGGTATTGAGATTTTTAAGCAAGTGTTTCCCAGTAGCGACCTACCTTATCGATCATTTCGCTGGGGAAAAGGCATACAAATTTGGTTGCTTGAAGGACGGGACTATCGCTCAGCCAACAAGGAACCCGATAGCCCACAAAAGTCCATTTGGGGAAAACAGCAAACAGCTTGGCTAAAACAAACGCTTTTGTCTAGTGATGCTGATTTTCGGATTATTGTAAGCCCCTCACCCTTAATTGGCCCTGATAAACCTCATAAGCGAGATAACCATGCCAATGTCAATGGTTTTATGATTGAAGGCAGGAGTTTTATGGACTGGATGATCGAAAACAACCTCGTTGAAAATACATTTTTAGTCTGTGGAGATCGACATTGGCAATATCACTCCATCTATAAGGATAAGGTCCATGAGTTTTGTAGCGGCCCTACAAGTCAATTTCAAGTGCAATATGTGCCAAAACCTACAGCTGGTGTAATCAAGCAACCTTACAATGGTCCCACGGGTGGATTTTTGACAGTGAAATATGACACTGAAAAAACTGTTTCATTTGAGCACTATGGCGAGACTGGAAAATTACTGAACAAAAAAACATTTTCACACTAATAAACCCTTCAGAGCTGATGACACTAACGATCTGCTAGTTCTTGAGCACGCATGCTTAATTCAGCAGCTTTTAGAGCATGATCTTGGGTCATCGCATGCTCGGTACCATTAATACAATCCAAAATAAATTGTGCAAAAAATGGAAACCCACTGCGGCCGAAGCACTCTATTTCTTGCTCTCCTTGAGCGTTGACCAAAAATAGCTTTGAAGCCGGTGCTTGCCGCGCAATATCAATATATTTTCGCACCTCCATAGTGCCATCAGTACCGATGATAAATGTTCGACCATCGCCCCATGTACGAAGGGTATCAGGAGAAAACCAATCCACTCGGGCATAAAATGAAGCCCCGTTACACCCAGTCATGGAAAACTCACCAAAGTCTTCTAAGCCCGGAACATCACTGTGGTATAAGTTTTCTGCCCTAGCAAAGTTGATGGATGCATCAGTACACCCAGCATAGGTGAGAAATTGCTCCACTTGATGCGAACCAATATCCGTCAAAATACCGCCGTAGCAAGCCTTATCCATAAACCAATCAGGGCGTGTCTCTTTAGCTAATCGATGGGGCGCGAGATTCAATACTTGTATTACCCGACCGACAGCTCCATCGACAATCAGCTCTCCAGCGATCCATGCAGCATCGTTATGCAGTCGTTCCGCATAATAAACCATATACTTACGGCCAGTGGACGCAATCACATGCTTTACTTCATTCAGTTGCTCAATAGCTGTAAATGGTGATTTATCGGTAAAGTAATGTTTGCCTGACGACATCACTTGACAACCGATGGCTGCCCGCCGATTAGGGATAGCTGCACAGGCTACTAGCTTAATCGATGGATCCTGTAGAATTTGCTCAAACCTTTCAGCAACTCGAACTGAAGGAAATTTTGAACAAAATTTCTTGACGCGTTTAGGATCAGGGTCATAAACCCATTTTAGAGTGGCGCCGGCATCACACAATCCATTGCACTGGCCGATAATATGGCCGTGATCAAGAAAGGCCGCCGCATACTGGAACTGGCCGGGGTCTACAACAGGTTCCACCTCTGCACTGGGAGCATAGTTGGCTCCATCTCTAATAGATTCCATAACGACTCTAGACCAAGCCCATCTTTAAGGCAGCAGAGTAAGTGAAGCTTAATATTACCACTGTGATACAGAGTCCCATACATATATTATAAAATAAGGCTCTAGCACCAACCGGTCGATCACCCTGCAAATAATCACTATTATTATTTAGAATCAACCACCCTACATAGGCTATTGGTAATAATGCACCGCATATTGCAGCTACAGGTATCACCACATAGGCACCTATACTAGACCAGACGAAGACACCAAGAACTGCAGGCGTTGGTATCAGTAATGCCAACCTATAATTACGCGAATCATGGCTCCATCCATAGATAGCTGCCGCCGCAGCGCCACAACAAAGCATATGCATCACTAATGAGCCCACCACCATTCCTAGCACACCAATAAAGAAGATTAATTTACCGACAATTTCACCCAACCCCGCATCAACAAACATTGCTCCTGCTTGTACTGGCTGCAGTTTGCCGACGAAATTTAAATCGCTGTCATACAAAGCACCGGCAGCTGCGATTGAAATTAAGCTGGTAATCACAATATAGGGAAGCACCAAGCCTAGGACAATATCAAACTGAGCTAATTCTCGGTGCTCAGGACCCCACTGTCGGTGCAATAATGTATAGCCATAAACAAATGTCATATTGATGCCTACAGCAGTGCCCAGAGCTGCCATAATGGTGGCCATACCAGCTCCGTCAGAAGGTAAGGATCGCGGAATATAACCGGCCATTATAGAAGACCAATCGACCTGCCCATTTATCGCGGCAGAAATCACAAGCCATGCAAAGCTGATAATGATCATACCGCTAAGAAATTTTATACAGCGCTCAAACACGACTACAGTCCGTCCACCCTCACCATAATTCCAGGCCATATAAGCGCAGACTGCCCAAATTAAAAGACCCAACAGGAGTAGATACAATTCTCGTTCTAGACCACCCTCTTCTGTAAGACTGAAATTAACACTAATATTTATAATCTCCTCTAGCATACCTGCGCCCAGAGGATAGTGAGAAAAACCCCATATTACACTCGATACCAAAGCTGCCCATGCCCACGCCCACGCCAACCAAGGATGCACGTGCTTGCGCACAGCTTGATAAGGTTCCTCACCTGTACTGAGCGTTTGATGGGACAATGCAAACAACATAATACAACCTATAAGCATAGCCAAAGGTTGTAACCACAGTAACTCATAACCATAAACAGCCCCGATCATCAGCGAGGTCACAGCGCTACCGCCTCCTAGGGTCATCGCACCCTGCAACCATCCGGGTCCGCTTAGGCGAAGATAAATTGGCAGCCGTAACAACAAAGGCTTGGTTGCTGCAATTTTTAATAGGGGCAATTCTTTCATCGATATGATTTCCCCATGTCGACCGTAACTTCTGCAGTAGAGGGCTGTCGCAGTCGACTTTGGCCTCGACGTTGATCAAGCGCCCTGTGGAATCTAGCGCTATCAAGCGGCATCTCTATCAACTCACCGTTCCATGCCGATAGTAGAATCGCATTGGCAATGGCTAATGATTCCAACCCTTCCTCTGCAGGCGCTATCAAACTTTCATCGCTAGTAATGGCATTAATAAAATTCTGCATAATTACGGCATGCTGATTGACCGACGAACAGGGCGATAAGTCGGTACTGCTGACGTTAGGTTGTCCAAACATCTCTGAAGTGGTCTGGCTAAATTGCGAAGCCGAGGGATCATTTTCAAAATGCACTAGCGTCTTGCCATCATAAGCGAGCATCCCTCTGTCGCCAACGATTTCAAAACGATTGACTCCCGGTGCTTCTCCTGTCGAGCCGATAAAAATGCCTGTAGCCCCATTATCATATTGAAAAAAGGCAGTAGCCTCGTCTTCCACCTCGATATCATGATACTTACCAAATCCACAAAACCCTTGAATAGACTTTGGCATACCACAAGTCCATTGCAATATGTCTAGGTTATGAATGCACTGATTGACCAATAAACCTCCACCCTCACCCGCCCAAGTGGCACGCCAATCACTGGCCTGAAAGTATATTTCGGGCCTAAACCAATTGGTCATCGTCCAACTAATTCGCTGCAGATCACCAAGATGATTTTGGCTTATCTTGTCTTTCATCGTAATAAAGACAGGATCCGCGCGTTGATTTAACATTAAGCCGAAGACTTGGCCAGACTTAACCAATTCAAGCATCTTCTCACCTTCAGCGACGCAAAGTCCGATTGGCTTCTCCATCAATACATGCAAACCCCTGCTAAGCGCGTGGCAACCAATTTCAAGATGGGAATATGTGGGTGTCGCTACAATCACAGCATCACAACTATCAGCATCAATTAATTCTTGGTAATTTGAGTACTGTGGGACATTTAATTCTTCAGCCAGGGAGCTAGCACTACGGGCACACAGTGCAGTAATATCGCAACCCTGAATGGCGCCAGATTTAATATTTTTGATATGTTGTAAACCAATATTACCGAGACCAATAATTCCTAGCCGAACCGTCATAAGAAGCACTCAGTCAAATAGATCGTTGTCGATTTTTCTAGATCGTTTTCCATTGTTGACCTCATCATTACCTTGATTGTTAACTTCGCGCCTATAAATCATCCGTAGCCACTCTATTGCTTACTAAACAAAAGACTAGGGATTTGACGCAATATTAACTGGCAGGTCCGCACGCCATGCGTCATAGAGTGCTGCCAATTCAGTGACTAAATGAGGCATTGCATCAGCCAAGTTATTAGTTTCGGTCTTGTCGACTGACATATCATAAAGCTCCCAGCGACCATCTCCACCAATGCCTTCTGCACTTGAAGCAACAATTTTCCAATTACCACTGCGAAGTGCCTTGCCCAGTCGATATTCCCAAAATAGAGGGCTGGCGCGATCAAGATCTATACCCATGAATATCGGCACTAAGCTTTGTCCCTGATATGCTGGAATTACTTGGTCGTTTTGAAACTTGGGATAGGTAGTTTCTGCAATATCTAACACAGTCGGCATGATGTCGATAAAATGGCCGACAAAGTCACTAATACCGCCGCCATCAGTAATCACCCTTGGCCAATGGACTATTAGCGGCGTAACAATGCCACCTTGATAGCTGTGCCCTTTGAAATATCTAAATGGTGTATTGCTTACATTGGCCCAACTAGGCCCAAGAGATGTCCACCTGTTAATCGCGCCTATAGCCCCCTTGCCCAGCTCTACAACCTCCGCTGAACTCCCATTGTCGGAAGCGAAAAAAATCACTGTGTTATCCAGTTTGCCTGACTTTGTTAGTTGCTGAAGTAGACGACCTATATTCTGATCCATTCGATCAATCATCGCTGCATAAACAGCCATTTTTTGATCCTCTATATCCTGCTCTTCAGGGGATAAACGATTCCAATCATTATGAGTAGGTTTAGACAACTGATAGGAATCATCAATCAATCCTATTGCCGCCTGACTTTTATACCTTTTTTGAATCGTAGCCCTGTAACCAGCCTCTTTGTAGCGACCCCGATATTTGGCTATATCCTCAGGCCATGCCTGAAGTGGATCATGGGGTGCCTGATAAGACACATAAAGAAAAAATGGCTTACTTTCGTCATTGTACTCGACGAGATACTCCAATGCCTTGTCAGTGTAGGCATCCGTGCTGTAAAACATTGTATTTACCGGCGTGTAAGGTTGGAGGCATTTACTGTCGATGCACCAATTGCGTTGACCTGGCCGTTTCTGCGCTGGTGCAGGCTCGTCAGGCCTCCGATATCCAGGATTAAAATGATTTGTTGCGCCATCCCGCAAACCAAAATAGCGATCAAATCCACGATCATAGGGGTTATCTAACCCATGATGCTTGCCGACCATAAGTGTCCTGTAACCGGCAGACTTGAGTACTTCAGCCAGCGTAACCGAGTTCTGAAGATAAGCTTTCGACTTACTCATTCCAACTTGTTGGGCGTAAAGCCCTGTCAATAAGGAGGCTCGAGAGGTGTGACACTTGCTTGCATTATGAAATTGGGTAAACCTAAGTCCGTTGCTAGCAAGTCTCTGCAGATTGGGTGTTTGAATCTCCCCACCATAAGGGGCAATATCAGACCATCCCAAATCATCAGCTAAAATCACCACTATGTTTGGCTTTTGAAACTGTAAGTGATTCGTATCTAAAGCAGAGGAAATAGCAGAAAATCCTATGACAACAACAGATATTGCTAGGTGAACCGCCAAAGAAACTGAGCTAAAACCCAAGATAATCCAATACGATTTTTTTTCGACTGTTTCAATCAAATCTCTTTTACCTCAAATGCCTGCGTCACAACTTGTCAGCACAGGTAAGATCAATTAGCCAATGGAAACAAGTCAAAGTAATATCAGTTTAAGTCAACGCCACGACTGTTTTTGCCCGATGGCTTTGGAGACTGGATATAGCTAAATGGACAGATTCCATCCATTTTGGAACTGACGTTGCCAAAACTGATTCGCCTTTTTACCCCTAACCCTGCCATTGGTTGGATCGCAATAGATATCTTCACCAACGCGATAAGCAATGTTGCCAAGGTGACAAAGTAACGTACTTGTATGTCCATCGCTTATCGGCGAATGCTGCCGCTTAGCAACACCTGTGATGGTCTCGAGAAAGTTTTTCACATGAGCCTCAGTCAAAGCACCTGCGCCGACAAGATCATTTGTCTTCACCGCACGATTCTGTACCTGTCTCTGCCGTATCAAGGAACCATCAGTGGCGTAAACCTCATAGCCAGCGCGATCAACGATGGCATATCCTTCAGTACCTAGTAATAACGTGCCTCTGCCGCGACCAAATCGATTCACTTTATTGCAGCTATTACCCACCCACTCAATGGTTTTACCATTAGGAAAATCATAGCGAACCTCCATGGTGTCATACATTTCCCAATCATCGCTTTGGTGGAAATTTCGCCCCGCGGTGACTGATACTTTTTGTGGGAAATCGAGTGCCATTGCCCAACGTGCAATATCAAGTTCATGAGCCGCGTTGTTGCATATCTCACCTGTACCCCAGTGCCAAAACCAATGCCAATTGTAATGGACATAATTATCTCGATAAGGGCGTCTAGGCGCAGGGCCTTGCCAAAGCGACCAATCTAGCCAATCAGGCAGTGCTGATACTTTACCATTACCGATAGAGCCGCGATTGTTACCATACCAAGTCTCGGCTCGATAAATATTGCCCAAAAGACCTTGACGAATCAGCCCTACAAGCTCGATGCTCTCATCAGACGAGCGTTGCTGGTTACCCATCTGAACTATTTTGTTATATTTTTTCTGTGCAGAAACAAATATCTCTCCCTCATGAGGATTATGACTGAGGGGCTTTTCAACATAGACATGCTTGCCGGCCTCTAACGCCATCACACCAGCAGTAGCATGCCAATGATCTGGCGCAGCAATTACCAGTGCATCTAACAAGGGATCCTCTAAAATTTTACGTATATCTTTATCTGATTTGGGCGCATCAAATCCTGCTTGGATAATCGCATTGTGAGTCCTCTTTAACACGCGGCTGTCAACATCACAGTTATGTGTCAAATTGACACCTGCCATTCTTGCAAACGATCCAAGCAAACCCGCTCCGCGACTTTGAGTGCCCATAAAACCAATATTGATTCGTTCATTGGCCCCTACAATACGACTATAACTTTTCGCAGAGAAAGCCAGTGAACCCAGCCCTGCAACCGAATACCCAATAAAATTTCGACGATTGATTGACATACTATAGCTCCTCTTTAAAGGACAAATCTTTGATCTTGATCGATCGAAAAGAAACTAGATCACCGTGATCTTGAAGTAGGATAGGCCCCTTTTCCCATTCTCCAAAATTTGGCCATTTGGCATACTTACTATAGGCAACCAGAGACCTAAATATCTGTGTTCCGCGGTTATACCTGACTACCAGAATATTATTTAACCAGTGCTCAACATCATTGCCTCGGACCACGATACGTGCTCGATTCCATTGTCCAGGAGGATTTACACGTTTAACCTGATTACCTTCTTCAGTCTGATTAACCGCCGTGATTAAGTCATATAATGAACCCACCGTTCTGTTACCAGAGACGCCTTTTTTTGCATCTGGGTGCCGTTCATCATCTAAAATTTGAAACTCTAAGCCGATAGCAGACCCCTTACCTTTGAGTAAATATGGGTCTACAAAGTATTTAATACCACTATTAGCTCCCGGTGTAATTCTAAAATCTATTTCTAATTCGAAGTTACTAAATTCTCTGGTGGTTATAATATCGCCACCATTACGTGCTTCCCCGCCGCCAGAAGACAAAACACTCAGTACACCATTTTCTATTGACCAACCTTTGTCGGGGAACCCCGTTTTTCTTGCACCTCTCCAACCCTGTGAAGTTCTACCATCCCAAAGCAGTTCCCACCCATCACTAATTTCACGCGGCGTTAACTGGTTGATTAAAAAGCTGAATTGCTCGATCGCATTATTTTGCGGTGTTTTTGATCCGCTTAAATCTCCGCTTTTAATCCGGATATTTCTCCAACGGACCTGCAACCCCTCTTTATCTAAATCATCGCCAATTGACTGCACTTCAAGGCCAATAAGACCCTCTCTAGTTGCATCATCAATCAAGTCTGCTGCTGGTACACCATTTACCCAAGAACGGATAGACGACCCTATGGCCTCGACTCGCATATGATTCCAGCGCGACGACCTAAATGCGGCACGCGCCTCATCATTACGTGATAGATTATATAACCAGCCCCTTCTAGCCTCGTCATAGATACCCCCAGTCCATGCGCGAGCGCTACCATCGATTTCAAATTGATAACCGTAAACACTGCCGTCTTGTTCTCGCTTTTGACTTCGAAATTGCACGCCAGAATTTAACTGAGGATCAACTTTTACCTCAAATTCAAGAATAAAATCATTGTATTGTTGGTGACTGACTAGAAAACTGTTTGAGTTGCCTGTTTTGGCCGTTCCTACAATGACGCCCTTTTCAACATGATACTCTGCTCTACCGCCTTGCTGAGACCAACCTTCAAGCGTAGAGCCATCAAAAATGGTCTGCCAACCTGAAGAAACACTGGGTTGATTGGAGAGTTTATCTGAGCTACAGGACGCTAGCATGCAGCATAACCACAGGTAAAAAACGGACTGTTGGATTATATTTTTGGCCACAAACCTCTCCTAGCAATCACATCAAAAGGTGGCTCGACCCAAGACCTAAGCCCAACCACTGGTCCAAAACCATAAACAATTTGGACTAGCGAAAATCAGTGCCTGTCTAATGACTCAGAAAAGCATCAATGTCCCCATGAAAAATGACACCGATATCATTATGCAACGACGATATAGGTTATGAAGTAAAAAAACAATAGTCTTATGTGACGCTATTTATTCAATTTTCAAACCGATTTAAATTTAAAAAATTTATTTCAACTCGATATCACAGACCAAATATTCATCGACTTGTTATGGTAGCGTCAACAGAGCAAGGCTTTTTTGAATCCGAATATGTTAAACTTATCAAGATAGAAAGGTCTGACAGAGCACCTAGAGAGGCGGCCTAGTATGAACCCTACGCAAGAACAGATTAGCGAAAAACCAGCTATTGGTAAAAAAGCAACAATCAGTGATGTTGCTCGACTCGCAGGTGTATCAAAGAAAACCGTTTCCAGAGTGATCAACAATGAACCCAATGTAGGCGCCAAGACCCTGAGTAAGGTTAAAAAGGTTATTGAGGACTTAGATTATTCACCAAACCCACAAGCAAGAGGCTTAGCATTCAGCCGCTCATTTCTGCTGGCAATGATATATGACAACCCCAATGCATCTTTCATAACCGAAGCGATGTACGGTGCATTGAGTCAATGCCGGCCCAATGGCTATGAACTGGTAGTCCATCCATGTGATGCGACTCAAGCTAGTCTACACGATGAGATTATCAACTTTATTAGACGCACAAAAATTGATGGGGTCATTTTACTCCCACCGATTTCTGAGTCCGATGAATTAATCGCCAAACTTAAGGCGATTCAATGTCATTATGTCCGGTTAGTTTCTGTCGTAGCTGACGATATTGCTCATATGATTCATTTTAATGATCGTGAGGCTGTCACCAATAT
>CBFHVP010000044.1:0-13476 GCA_965659315.1 uncultured Porticoccaceae bacterium
AAGCTTTTTAAGCGGCGATCGTAGGCGTATTTACCAACGGCCTGCTGGTAGTTTTTGCTAAACCACTGCTTGCCACTGCTATCTTTGACCTGTATCTCAAGGTTCATGGTTTCACCGTCGGATTGCAAAATAGTACCGGTGATATACAGGTCCATGATGACATCGTCACTGGGCGTCACGCGAATAGCACCCCAAGCACCGCTTTTTTCCAATACTTTCGCTAGTTGGTTGGAGAAATAGATAGCCTCGGCGAAGCGCACTTCGGGAAATACGGTATCTTCATCATCTGTCAGATACAGCCCGTCATTTAGCACTGGGATCCCTACATCTAATAACGCTTCCTCGGCAATGGGTTGAGATGGGGTTTTTAATACTAGCGCGGTGGAAGAAGTGATTTTGTCTACCGCGCCAGTGGCACTGGGCGCTGCAGCCAATTGCGCGAGCACAACAATAAGGCTTATAAAACCCAAAAGAGGCGTATTTTTAATCCGGTAGTTATCCATATTAGGGTTCACATTAACCTATGCTATTGATTTTTCATGCGCCGATATTCGTCCCACAGTTTTTCTCGTAACACGGGATCGCTCTCTTGCATGGCCGCATTGCGTATTTGCCGCATAACAATATCATCGCCCTGTCCATCGCCGATATCCTCTGGAATAGGCACAATATCACCGCCCTCAGAATTGTCAGAGGCTGCTCCCAGCGGCCCACCCTCGACTGCGGTTGCATCGGCAGCACCAGACTCGCTAGCCTCTGACTGCGGCCCCTCGGCAGCACGACTTTCAATATCTGCGTTGCCTTCCGCTATAGTGCCTTCTGCCATAGTATCGTCTGCCATAGTGCCGCTGCCGTCTTCCTCAAATAGCGGCGTATCGCTATCGACCTGCACACCACCACGGCTGCCAGAGGGGCTGAGAATATCAATCTCTGCGCCAGTTGATCCCTGACTACCAACAGTATCATCAAAGCCTTCAAGAGAATCTTCCAACGCCTGATCGAGATCCTCCAAGGATTGACCCGATGAGCCGCCAGAGGAATCATCGGCTATGCCGCCCTGGCTACCACCTTGACCGCCGCTGGGGGAGGGCATACCACCATCACTACCACCTTGACTGCCGCTGGGCGAGGGCATGCCACCAGTGCTACCACCACTGGGCGATGAAGGTATGCCACCACCGGAGGCGCCGCCACTGCTTCCAGAGGGCGCTGACGAGCCGATTGGTGGCGTGTAGGAGGGCATCTGGCAGGCAGTTAGCACTAAACTAAGGACAACTGCGGTACTCCATCGTAATGGTACTCGGTGAGGTTTGCTGTTTGCGGTCATAGTTATGCTCTTGTGTGCTTTTGCTTGCTAATACGCTACCTGAATAATGGTCTAACTCTTGGGTGCAGGTAATGGGTAGAACAATTGATGAGCGGCCTCTTCAGTCTCACCACTTTGAATTCTCGGTCTAAAACGTTGACTACCCAATTCACGACGTAAAGTCCTCAACTGCTTTTCAGTTACATCAGCACTGGTATCTACCAGCTGAATATTTTTAGGTACGCCGTAGGGCGTTACGGTAAGGCTTACTTCCAGTTGCTCTTGTTCGCCACTGAGTGACTCGGCCTCAACAAGTGGGAAGCTGATAAGCTTGGGTTTGTCGAATAGTTCTGATTTCAGTTGCTCCGGTGCCTCAGTTTTATCAATGATGTCGTAGGCCAGTTGATAGGTTTGTGCGGCAGAGGTGCGTTGACCGAACACCAAGTACCAGTCGCCCAATTCTGCAATAGCAACAGCCTGATCTCTTTTACTGGTATTGTCTTGGTGTACGGTTGATTCAATGACTTTCTCAAGTGCAGCTTTGCCGCGACGAAAATGCTGATGTGACAGGGTTTTTTTGCTACTCAGGTTAGAGGATCCAGCAGTACTCATAGTAAATCCAGATTCGGAGGGTTCACCATGTTGTCTGATATGGTTAGCGATAAAATAGTGCAAGTGACCGATGCGGCGAAAGCTATCCGGTGCCTGCGGGTCATTGAGTGGCATTGTTTTAACCATAATATTATAGATGCGCGTGGCGATGCGCTCTGAGATCACTAGGTTGGAATAGCCACCGTTGGCGGAGCGCTGCGGATAACTGCCGAGATACCAGTTGAGTATTTGATTGAGTGTTGGTAGCAAGCGCGGATCATCTGCACCATAGGCTTGTCGGTTAATGCTATAGAGATTTTCCAGTGCTTTTTGCGATTGCTCCCATTGGCCCAAATAGCTCTCTGTATCAGCAATAGACAACAGGTAGGGGCCCTGTGCCAAGCTGTTCAAACCATAATTGATGCGCTCAATCTGCATGCCGCGCTGAAATGCTTGTCGGGCTTTTTGGTATTCTTCCTTGGTCAGTAATGACCTACCTAGACCCAAATAGAGGTCTGATAACTCTGTGGAGTATGCGCTGTAATCTGCCTCGACACGATCAATGGCATCAAGATAGTCCTCTACTGGGTCCGCCTGCGGTTGTTGAGCAATGGATTGGCTATGGCTTTTAAGCGCGAGAGGGCCCATGGCAAGACCTACTAGAAGAAACACAGACAAACGCACAATCCTGTACATTAGTGCGGAGGATACAATGGTGTTGGTTATTGCTGTCGGCATATTCAACTCCTTGATTCATTTCAGTAGAGTCTTGTATTTAAAGCCGCTTCCTTGGCTGCAATATTGGTGAACAGACTCAGTCTATTTCAATTGTTATTACGTGGTTGGACTGCAAAAACATCAATCTTATGCAAATATTGTCATTATTTTATTTTCTAATCGACTCTAGTTTACACTTTTGGCTGATAAAATCTTAACCGTTTTAATAAGTGGGACACAGAATAATGAATAAACCATTGCAGGGATTAAGAGTGATTGAGTTGGGACAGTTATTAGCGGGTCCCTTTGCTGGTTGTATGTTGGGCTATTTTGGTGCTGAGGTTATCAAAGTGGAGCCTCCCGGTGGCGACCCGATCCGCAATTGGCGTGAAGTCAAAGGGGGTACATCGCTGTGGTGGCATAGTTTGGGGCGTAATAAAAAATGTATTTCACTAGATCTGAAGACGGAAAAGGGGCGTGACTTGGTCCGCCAGTTACTTAAAAGTGCCGATATTGTGGTGGAAAATTTTCGTCCCGGTGTGCTGGAAGATTGGGGACTGGATCCAGAGAGCTTGCGTGCCGATAACCCCAATCTGATCTACGCGCGCATTTCCGGTTATGGTCAGACTGGGCCCTATGCAAAAAAACCTGGTTTTGCCTCTGCCTGTGAGGCCATTAGTGGCTTTCGATTTGTTAATGGCTATCCCGGTGAAGCACCCGTGCGGCCCAATCTGAGTATTGGTGATACCGTCTCTGGTTTACATGCCGTTATCGGTATCTTAATGGCCTTGCGCGCTCGCGATGAGGCGGTAAAGGATAATCAGCAGGGCGGTCAGGTGGTCGATGTGGCCCTCTATGAGTCGATGTTTAATCTGTTGGAAGCGGTGGTGCCGGAATATGACGGTGCCGGCGTGATTCGTCAGCCATCGGGCACCACAGTGACCGGTATTGTGCCCACCAACACCTATAAATGTGCTGATGATAAATTTTTGGTTATTGGTGGCAATGGCGACTCAATTTTTTCCCGTCTGATGGTCGCTGTTGGCCGCGAAGATATGTCGACTGACAAGAAATACACTACTAATGCCGATCGGGTTATCTATGAAGCCGATATTGATCTGGTGCTGGCCAATTGGTGCGCGTCCCTGAGTTTAGCTGATGCTATGGCAGTGCTAGAGGAGCATCGCGTGCCCTGCGGGCCGGTCTACAATGTCGAAGATATGATGCAAGATGCGCATTTCAAATACCGAGAATTATTTGAGGCGGTTGAAATTAACGGAGAATCCCTCAAAATTCCCGCATTGATGCCGAAATTACAGGGCACTCCTGGCGGTACTGAGTGGGCCGGCCCCGCTGTTGGTTCGCATACCGATGAGGTACTGCAAAGTTTAGGGCTAGATTCTGCACATATCGCTGAGCTAAAAAGTGCTGGAATTGTGGCTGATTAGCATGGCTACAACGTAAAGAGACGATTATGACTATTACTTCATTTCAACCACCGCAACGTATCCTTATGGGCCCCGGCCCTTCTGATGTTAGCGAGCGTGTATTACAAGCAATGGCCAGACCTACCGTGGGGCATTTGGATCCCAGTTTTGTCGGCATGATGGATGAGGTAAAAATCCTCCTTCAACAGGTATTCCAGACGAATAATGAACTGACTTTTGCTGTATCTGCGCCCGGTTCTGCGGGCATGGAATGCTGTTTCGCCAACTTGGTGGAATGTGGCGACAAGGTAATTGTTTGTCAAAATGGCGTATTTGGCGGGCGTATGAAGGAAAACGTCGAGCGCTGTGGTGGCACCGCCATTATGGTTGAAGACAGTTGGGGCTCAGCCGTCGATCCGGAAAAACTTGAAGCGGCACTGCAAGCGCATCCTGATGCCGTTGTGGTTGCCTTTGTTCATGCAGAGACCTCTACTGGCGCTCAATCCGATGCTAAGACCTTAGTCGAGTTGGCGCATCGCTATGATTGTTTAACCATTGTTGATGCGGTGACGAGTTTAGCGGGCACACCGCTAAAAGTGGATGAATGGGATATTGATGCGATTTATTCAGGTTCACAAAAATGTCTATCGGCACCACCGGGACTGTCACCGGTGAGTTTTAATGCCCGCGCGGCTGAAAAAATTCGCAATCGTCAGGGGCGAGTGCAGAGCTGGTTCCTCGACTTAAATCTGGTAATGGGTTACTGGGGTGGCGAGGGCAAGCGCGCCTACCACCACACGGCGCCGGTCAACTGTCTTTATGGCTTGCATGAGTCTTTGGTAATGGTGCAGGAAGAAGGGCTCGACAATGCTTGGGCTCGGCATCAGCACAATCATCAGGCTTTGCGCGATGGCTTAGAACAAATGGGTATTGGCTTTCTGGTAGCGGAACAGAATCGTCTGCCGCAACTGAATACCGTGTATATCCCCGATGGCATCGATGATGCTCAGGTACGTACCCGCCTATTAAATGAATTCGGTCTTGAAATTGGCGCTGGTCTTGGTGCGCTGGCGGGTAAAGTGTGGCGTATCGGCCTGATGGGCCATGCCAGTAATGCTAAAAATGTGGATTATTGCCTTAGCTCCCTTAAGGCAGTGCTCTAGGGTTTTATTGCAGTAAATCTAGCAGGGCTAAAACCGTGGCGTGGATGCCAGTGGTAATTGCCGGTTGCGGTTCTATTTTAAATAGTGGGCTGTGATGTGAGGGGATAGCGGGTCCCGTACCCTCCATGGCGGCTTGGATATCTTTCATGCTGGTGCCGCCAACAGCAAAATAAACGCTGGGGATCGGCGGATCGGTAGTAAAGAAGGGAAAGTCTTCAGCGCCCATACCCTGTGAGCCTATCGAGACCACTCTGTGCTGTCCGAGTTGCGCCTGCCAAAGTGCCTTTAGTCGTTCTACTAGTGCATCATCATTGACGGTGGGAGGCGTTGACTCTTCAGTGTAAATCACCTCTGGAAGTTTATCTTCGGGCAAGCCGGCGGCGCGGCCGAGGTTCTCAGCGATACGCGCGATACCATCGAGTAACAATTGCCGCGTCTCGAGATTGGTATTGCGCACCGTTAGCTGCAATACGGCTCGGTCAGAGATAATGTTGTGTTTACTGCCGCTGTGAAATGCGCCGACGGTGATCACCCCGGGTTGTCGCGGTGCCAATTCGCGAGACACGAGGGTTTGCAGGGCCAGTACAATTTGACTGCCCAGCACAATAGGGTCTTTGCCTGCATGCGGTGACGCACCATGAGTGCCAACACCGTGAATAATAATATCGAGACTATCAGAGCCTGCCATCGGGCTCCCCCGTTGTACATTGACCAAACCTGAGGGTAATGAGGCAGCAACATGAAATGCTATGGCGTAGTCCGGCTGACCAAAACGCCGCCATAGGTTGTCCTCGACCATTAGTCTGGCGCCTATTATGCGCTCCTCTGCGGGCTGGCCAATCAGCATCAATGTGCCCGACCAGCTATCGCGGCGCTCGACCATTTGCTTGGCAATACCGATCAGGCTGGTG
The DNA here is from genome assembly GCA_965659315.1 of uncultured Porticoccaceae bacterium. GTDB lineage: Bacteria > Pseudomonadota > Gammaproteobacteria > Pseudomonadales > Porticoccaceae > HTCC2207. The sequence goes on from CBFHVP010000044.1 coordinate 6,116, forward strand.
ATATGTACATCGTGTCCACAGGCATGCATTACTGGCACTTCTTTGCCTGAAAAAGGGTCTCTTTGTGTCACTTTGGAGGCATAGGGCAGGCCACTTTGCTCTTGTATCGGCAGCGCATCGATATCGCCACGCATCATAACCAGTGGTCCAGAGCCATTTTTTAGTAAGGCGACAATACCGGTGCCACCCACTCCTTCGGTGACATCGAAGCCAGTGGCGCGCAGAGCCTCGGCAAGTTTTTTAGCCGTTCTATGTTCGACAGTGCTCAACTCTGGGTTGGCATGAAAATCAATAAAGAAATCTTCTAAGCGATCCTGATAGTCGGCCTCAATAGATTGCAGTAATTCGTTTGCCTGTACTGTGGGCGATAGTGCCGTGATCGATAGCATCACGGTTGCAACAAGATGAGCAAATGATTGAGACATTATTGTTGCACGGATAAACGCTGGATATCTGGACATGGTAATTCCCGCACTGCTTGAGCTATTTTTTTAATAATAGGAATAAGTAAATGCAGAGAGTACATCACCCACCTGTTGCAAGCTAGAGGCACTGCATTTGTCGATTGTATCCGCAGTGGTATGCCAGTAATCGGGAAATGGGTAGTGGATAAAATCAACTACCTTAAGACCGGCGTCGAGAAACGGTAGATGATCATCTAAGATATATTGCCCAGGCTGGTTTTTAAAGGCTGTCGCCCGTTGTTGTTTAGCGATATTCCAGAGCTTATCCATCAGTGGTCGAGCGCGAGTTTGCGAGTAAAGCTCTCTCGGTATAGTCAGGTTTTTATCGCATACCATATCAACGATAATGCCGGCTTGCGGTCTGTAGTTGGGGTTTTTAAGGACAAACTGGCTAGCGCCAATGGCATAGGGGCGGCCATCAATGTCGCCCATATCTTCCAAGTCAAAAAATACTAAATCGACGGTCACAGGGGGTGGGCTTATTGCCAGAATTCGCGCCAGTTCAAGTAGCACAGCGACACCAGACGCGCCATCATTGGCACCCAGTACAGGTTTGTGACGATGGTTAACCTCAGGATCCTGATCAGCGTGGAGACGGCTATCCCAATGAGCGCCGAATAGTAGGCGCTGGGCAGCATCTCTATTACCATTAAAGCTTGCCCATAGGTTAGTGCCCTGCAGATCGTAGGCAGAAAATGATTGTGTGACCAGGCTGTCACTGAGTGGCGTAAGGTGCTGTTGAATATATTTAAGCGTCTGCTGTTTAGCGTTTTGGTGTTCTGGTGTGCGCGGGCCATAGGCGAGTTGATTGGCAATATGCTGGAGAGCAAGCTGACCATCAAAGGCCGGAGGCTCTGCCGTTGCTGGTTTCGACAAGCAACAGCCGATTAAGAGCACGAATGCTAGTCTATGCATAGCCTAGTGCTCTCAGGCATTGTCCACGTGTTCCTCAGTTTTCCCCAGCCCTATTTGCGCGTAGCCGTAAATAATGGCGATGATGGGGCAGAGTATATTAAAAAAGGCAAATGGCGCGTAGAGAAATGTACTTACCCCGAGGGTTGCCGACATATAGGCGCCGCAGGTATTCCACGGGATTAGTGCCGAAGTCAATGTGCCCGAGTCCTCAAGGGTACGCGATAGATTGAGCGTCTTAAGATTGCGCTGTTGGTAGGATTTAACAAACATCTGACCGGGAATAACAACGGCAAGGTACTGATCGGCGGCCAGTATATTGGTGCCAAAGCAGGTGCCAACGGTCGATGTGATCAAGCCTCCGGCAGTTTTGACGCGGCTGAGTGCCGCCTCTACTAGGCGTTCAAGCAGGCCGGTTTTGGCCATAGCGCCGCCAAAGGCCATAGCATTAATAACCAGTCCAATGGTGGTCAGCATATTGGCCATGCCACCCTTAGAGAGCAAAGTATCCATTGCTTCGTTACCGGTAATCGAGGTATAGCCTTGGTACATTGAAGTGAACAAGCCTTTAAATACTGCGGCGATCGGGGCGAGATTCTGGTCATCGGCCAGCGCGATAACCACATCCCATTGGAACGCGATGGCAAATAAACAGCCGACAACAGTGCCGCAGATCAATGTCGAGAGTGCCGGCAGTTTTTTCACTGCCATAGTGAGTAACAAGACCATTGGAATCAGCATAAAGATATTGATAGTAAATGTTTGTTGCATCGATTCCTGTAGAGCGACAATTTCGCTAATGACCACATTGGAGCCGCTACCAATACCGAGAATAAAAAACAACATTAGGGTGACAGCAAAGCCGGGAATCGTCGTCCACAGCATATGCTGAATATGCTCAAATAAATTGTTGCTAGTGACCGCTGCCGCGAGATTGGTGGTCTCCGATAAGGGTGACAGTTTGTCACCAAAATAAGCGCCTGAAATAATAGCACCGGCACTGATAGGCAATGATAGATTGAGTGCAGCAGCAATGCCCATCAGACCTATACCCAAGGTGCCGGCCACTGTCCAAGAACTTCCGATACTGAAGCCTAGCAGTGCGCAGACTATACAGGCACTAAGATAGAAGTAATCCGGCGACATCAATTCGACACCATAATAAATCATGCTGGGTACAGTGCCGGCCAAGATCCAACTACCAATAAGCGAGCCAACCATCAGCAGAATCAAAATCGATTGCATAGATAAGCTGATAGTTTCAATCATACCCCGCTCAATATCAGCCCAGCGATGACCATTTTTAATACCAATCATAGCGGCGACGGCGGCGGCCATAATCATGGCCACCTGATTAGGGCCAAAAGAATCTAAGCCAAAGACATAGACGGTGCCAGCCAGCATACCAATTAAAACAATAACGGGAATAAGGGCATCAACAAGACTGGGTTTTTTAATTGTTTCACTCATAAGCACGACAGATTTTTATTGGTTTAATTTTTTGAAGCTCGGTAAGTTACCAGTGTCATGGCTATCTATCTACCTTTTTGGACAGAACGATATGGCTTAATGTCTGTTCTACCCCATCTAGGGTGGCTATATCATCGATGCTTTTATCGAGGGCTTCGGTCGTCGCCTCTGTTACTTTGGCGATCAGGTCATATTGACCACTAATAGTGCAGAGCATATCGAGCTGAGGATGCTTATGTATCTGACGGATAATATCTGCGGTCTTTTTGGGCACTACAGAAATCATAATATAGGCGCTGACCTGCTGCTGTTGGTAATGGGGGTTGATTTTAATGGTATAGCCCTGAATAACCCCTTTGCGTTCGAGTCTCTCCATGGTCTGCTGCACGGTAGCGCGGCTAAGACCCAATTCGCTGGCGAGATCTGAGATGGTGCGACGACTGTTTTCCTGCAGTAGCCGAAGAAGCTGTGATTCGTTTTTCATAGCAAAATGTCAATAGTTAATTCAAAGTGATAATTTATTTTAAACAATTTGATAAGTTTATCAATACAAATTGACAGTCTAGACACCTAATATGACCCTATCAATAACGTTTTTAAATAGGTGTGATATGGCTCAGGCTACAGCAGTAAAGATGGCTAACAATAACCAAACACGGGCGCGGTTAGGGGTAGAAAATGATATCCGTGAACAGGTGGCACTCAGTGCCGCACAGACAGTGGATTATGATCAGCCAGTGTTAGTGATGTCCAGGCAGCGATTGCGCGCTAATGCACGCCGTTTTATAGCGGCAATGCCAAGAGTTCGGCCACATTTTGCCGTGAAGGCTAATCCTGATAAAGACATTTTGCGGATTTTTAAAGAGGAAGGCACCTGTTTTGAAATAGCGTCGATTGCTGAGTTAGATGCCATGGTGACATTGGGTGCAGATATGGAAACGGTATTTTATTCCAATCCAATAAAATCTCCCCAGTCTATCAAGCATGCGGCAGATCATGGAGTGATCTGGTACTGCGTCGATACGCATGAAGAAGTGGAAAAAATTGCCATGATTAACCCCCAGGCAAAACTCTATTTGCGTATTGCCGTGAGCAATGAGGGTTCAAGCTGGCCGTTGGCGGGTAAATTTGGCGCTGGGCCGGCGGCAGTTGAGGCGATTATTGCCGCTGCCAAACAGTTCAATATGCAAATCTGTGGCGTAACCTTTCATGTCGGTTCTCAGTGTTGCAATATCGATAACTGGGTGGCAGGTATTCGCGCGTCAAAACAGCTTTTTGCCAAACTGATTAGTCATGGTTTTATGCCACAGCTACTCAATTTGGGCGGAGGCTATCCATTGCAGTTCAATGGCGATGAGCCGCTCATTGAGCAGATAGGTGAGGCGATTAATCGAGAGCTCGAGGATATTCCGGAGTCTATTCAGGTGATGGCTGAGCCGGGTCGCTATTTAGTGGGCTCCGCTGGTTGTCTAGTGTCTCAGATAGTTGGGGTAGCTAGCCGTGATGATGCGCGTTGGATCTATCTGGACACTGGTGTTTACGGTGGGCTGATGGAGTTAACCATGGATTTCCCGCTCAGTTTAGTCAGTGAGCGCACTGGTGATTTGGGGTTGTGGACACTGGCGGGGCCCACCTGTGATTCGATCGACGTAATGGGTCGCCACCAGTTGCCGACCAATAGTGCCGCGGGTGATTTTGTTTATATGCCCAATCTAGGCGCTTACTGCACCACCTGCGCCTGTGATTTTAATGGCTTTCCCGCACCCATTTTGCGTATGGTGGACTAACGCGCCACTAGATAATGGTTTTCTCGCGTAGCTCGGCGATATCTATCGCCGAGTACTCGAGATACTGGCTCAATATTGATTCGGTGTCATTGCCCAGTTGCGGTGGCGGGCTTGAGTAGCGGATGGGCGTGCGACTGTAGTTAATTGGATTAGCCGGCAATTGTATCTCGCCACTGCGCGGTTCCTTAATATTAACCAGCATATTGCGTGCTTGCAGTTGTGTATTGCTAAATACCTGCTCAAGGTTGTTTATTGGGCCGCAGGGTATCTGCTGCTGTTCAAAAAGGCCTAGCCAATTTTCGCTAGTACGCTGTAGCAATAGCCGGCTGATTTCGGCACAGAGGGTTTGGCGATTGTCTACCCGCGCCGAATTGCTACTGAAGCGTTTATCCTGTAGCCAGTCCGGTTGCTCTAGTACGTGGCACAGACGTTCAAATTGCGTCTGGTTGCCGACTGCCAGAATAATATGGCCATCAGCAGTAGCAAAGGCTTGATAGGGCACGATATTGGGATGGGCATTGCCCAAGCGCTGAGGAATTTCTCCTCCGATAAGATAATTACTCGCCTGATTGGCCAGTGCGGCGGCCTGAACATCTAACAGGGCTAGATCGATGTGCTGTCCAAGACCGGATTGATGTCGTTCCAGCAGTGCCCCCTGTATGGCATTGGCGGCATACAGACCGGTCAGTAAATCAGTCACCGCGACCCCAACTTTTACCGGACTGCCACCCTGTTCATCCGGTTCGCCGGTTAGGCTCATTAGCCCCGCCATGCCCTGAATTAAAAAGTCATATCCCGGCCGCTCAGCGTAGGGGCCGGTTTGGCCAAAGCCGGTAATTGAACAATACACCAGCTGTGGATTTAGATGGCTAAGACTGGCGTAGTCGAGACCGTATTTCGCCAAGCCGCCCACCTTATAGTTTTCGATAAGTACATCGCACTGACCGGCGAGTTGGCGGATAATTTCCTGACCCTCAGGTTGAGTGATATCTACAGTGACAGATTGCTTACCGCGATTGGCACAAAAGAAATAGGCAGCATCTTGAGTATTATTACCTTGCTTATCCTTGAGGTAGGGAGGCCCCCAGTGGCGTGTGTCGTCACCGGCCTTGGGCCGTTCGATTTTGATCACCTCGGCGCCGAGGTCGGCGAGCATCTGACCGGCCCAAGGACCGGCCAAAATACGGCTCATATCCAGTACTTTATAACCCGTAAGAGGTCCAGACATGATGGCTAACCGAAAGCGGGGATATTGGTTTGGGATCGGCCCAGAATTAGAGCGTGCACATCGGCGGTGCCTTCATAGGTGTTGACCACCTCTAGATTAAGCATATGACGCATCACGGGGTACTCATCGGAGATACCATTGCCACCGTGCATATCTCGCGCCATACGGGCAATATCCAACGCCTTGCTACAATTATTACGTTTCATTAATGAAATTAATTCTGGTGCCAGCTGCCCTTGATCTCTCAGTCGTCCGGCGCGCAGTGAACCCTGTAGGCCAAGACTGATTTCGGTCTGCATATTGGCCAGCTTCATTTGAATCAACTGGGTAGCGGCCAGAGGCCGGTCAAACTGGGTGCGATCCATACAGTATTGACGAGCGGCATGCCAACAGTCCTCGGCAGCACCCATTGCCCCCCAGCTAATGCCATAACGAGCCGAGTTTAAACAACCAAATGGTCCTTTAAGACCCTGTATATTGGGCATCAATTGATCTTCCGGCACAAATACTTCATCCATAACAATTTCACCGGTTATCGATGCGCGCAATGCCAGCTTGCCTTCAATTTTTGGCGCAGATAAACCTTTCATCTCCTTATCGAGGATAAAGCCACGGATAACACCGTCATCGGTTTTGGCCCAGACCACAAACACATCGGCAATGGGGGAGTTGCTAATCCACATTTTGCTTCCAGACAGCAAGTAGCCACCATCGACTGTTTTGGCACGGGTTTTCATACTACCGGGATCTGAACCGGCATCGGGCTCGGTGAGACCGAAACAGCCAACCCATTCACCGGTGGCCAGTTTGGGCAGGTATTTCTCCCGCTGTTGCTCAGTACCATAGGTGTAAATAGGGTACATCACTAGACTCGACTGCACGCTCATCATTGAGCGATAACCGGAGTCTACTCGTTCAACTTCTCTGGCGACCAGACCATAACAGACATAGTTGACCCCGGGGCAGCCATAGCCCTCAATCATAGAGCCGAGCAGGCCCAGTTCACCCATCTCGTTAAAGATAGCGCGATCAGTGGCTTCATTTCTAAAGGCATCGCGCACTCTAGGAGCCAGATGTTGTTGTGCATAGCCGGCTGCGGTATCCCGCACCAGCCGCTCTTCATCACTGAGCTGATCATCCAGATTAAAGGGGTCTTGCCAGTTAAATTTTGCCCAGTCACCTGCCATGTTATGACCCCTTTATTTGATAATGCTGTGCGGTGGCGTCCAGCGCACGGGTTGCACGTTCAATCAATAGATCAATCTCGGCATGGCTGCTGACAAAGGGAGGTGAAATAATCATTGAGTCACCGACTGCACGCATCACTAAACCGTTGGCGATACAGAACTCGCGGCAAATCCCACCGGATTTCTGCTCCGGTTCAAGGCGTTCACGAGTCTGTTTGTTGCGCACCAGTTCAATCGAGCCGAGCATACCGACACCACGCACATGGCCAACAATAGGATGCTCTGCAAGCGCTGCCCATTTGTTTTGCAAATA
>CBFHVP010000045.1:0-13392 GCA_965659315.1 uncultured Porticoccaceae bacterium
TAAGTCTTTTAATGCCTCTTTGGTTAACCGTTCTATGGCGGCGCCAGCAAGTGACAGCTCACCGCGCACCAACTGCTCGGCTAAATGCAAAGCGAGTTTTTTGAGTGGTGTATAAAATTCGGTCATATCGGACTGCGCCGCGCGCAGCGCTTGTGTTAGCTCAACAAAACTGTCCTTTGCCTGTTGCCACTGGGCTTGCGCCTGTTCTTGGCCAAGTCTGTGACCGGCTGTATGTGCTTCACGTTTTGCCGCCTCGAGTTGTTGTTCATCAAAGCTCGGTTGTGGTTGCGCAGGCTCTTCAATTTCAGGCTCGACAACCTCTGCTACCTCAGGTACTTCCTCGGCCGCAGTTTCCTCTACCATATCCAGTGACTCAGTTTCCCGAGCCCCGTCTGGCAATTCATTGAGCTTGGTTGGCTGCCACTGAATAAAACCCTGATCAACGGTGGTTTCCTCAGGCGTGCGCCATGAGGCACTGGCAAAGGCTTTGGCTTTTTTGCCTGCTTTCAACAGATCATTAAGCCGCCAACTTACTGATGGATTAGTATCAGACAAAATCATCCCCTCGGCCTGCTAACACCAAATCACCGGAGTCAGACAGTTTACGGGCAATGCGCATAATGGCTTTTTGCGCATCCTCAACATCGGTGATTCGAATCGGCCCTTTGGCTTCCATATCATCAAGGAACATAATTTTGGCGCGCTGAGACATGTTGTCTAGGAACTTGTCCTTAACGATCTCATCGGCACCTTTCAGCGCCGTCATTAACATTTCAGGCTCAACACTGCGCATCAATACCTGCACACTGCGGTTATCGACGCCGGATAAATTGTCAAAGGTAAACATGCTATCTTGAATGCGCATAGCCAAGTTTTCATCTAGATCTGAAACGCCGGTCATAATCGAAGTTTCCAAATCTACCTTGGTAAAGTTCATGATCTTGGCTGCCGTTTTAATCCCGCCAAAGCTCGATGATTTAGCAGATGAGCTGGATGAGAATTGCTGCTTCATAATACCTTCCAACTCCTCCATCGCTGAGGGCTGCACAGTCTCTAAGCTAGCAACACGCTGCATAATTTCTGCACGATTTTCTTTGGGCAAAAAGTTAAGTACATCTGCGGCGATATCATATTCCAGTACCGATAGGATAATAGCCACAACCTGAGGGTGTTCCTCGCGGATCATTTCACCAATTGAGCGGGCATCCATCCAACGCAATATCTCTAGTCCTTTACTTGAAGATCCAGGCATTATTCGGCCCAGTACTGTGGCAGCCTTGTCTTCACCCAGGGCGCGTTTGAGAACATTCTCAACATAATCAGTAGTCCCCAAGCCCAAATTTGTCTGGTTTTTAATGGTGGCAACAAATTGGTCCAACACTAAATTCACCGCCTCCTGAGAAAGATCGGCAACCCCAACCATCGCGCCACCCAATGCTTGAACCTCGCGGGGATTAAGATAGCGAATTATATCTGCGGCCTGCTGCTCACCAAGTAACAACATAATGACGGCGGCACGCTCGGTGGTTGTCATTGCATCCAATTCCGCCTGAAGTTCTTCCGATATAGGAATATCTTCTTTGAAATCGGTAACGTCTTGTGCGTTAGCTTCTGGCATTTTAAATTCTCCTCACCCGGCCTATACAGCCTTGATCATTTTCTTCAGTACGTTGGCGACGCGGCCAGAGTCTTCGGCCACCAATAGGCGAACCAGAGCGACCTTGTCGTCATAAGTATTGGCAGTATCCAGCATATCTGCGGATATTGTCGATTTCTTAGGCTTGAGTTTGGCTTTAATATCTTCAAGAGATTCGCCATCGCCGAGCTCAATCATTTCTAATTCTGCCTGTGTTAGTTCACCGTCTTTAATTACGGCACCCTCTGCATCTTCAACTACATCGATCGCCGGTAGATAGGACTTAATTACTGGTCTTATAACGATGAATAGCAGCGCGATAAAGGTGAGTGCAGCACCGAGGCTTTTCACGGTACTCATCACCTGCGCACTTTCATACCAAGGCATTTGATTTTCAATAATGCTTGGCTCTTCAAATTTCGCCGAAACGATAGTCACCACGTCACCACGCTCAGCATTAAAACCAACAACGCCTTTGACCAAATTAGTGAAGCGCTCTATCTCAAGCTCTGAGTAGCCAGCCGCTACGGCCGTGCCACCAAGTTCTTGCGCACCCTCGTCTGTTTCACTACTCACCGGTTTTGACGCAGGTTCATTAATTACCACGGCAACAGATATACGATCGAGTTGACCGCCCTGACGCTTTACATGACGAACCGCGCGATCCATCTCATAGTTACGCGTTGTTGTGCTACTTAATGTGCTGAGGGCATCATCTGCATTTTCGTTTCCTGCGACTAATTGACCATCGATTTCAGTAACTGGGTCGGCAGGTGCTACATTAGTTGTCGAACCCGGAACACCACGAGCATCTCTCATAGATCCCTTTTCTACTGCCAATGTCTCTGAACGCGCGCGAGGGCCGTTGTCATTGCCGTCGTACTCTTCATAGGTCGACTCGATTTCGGTAAAGTCCATTTGGACATCAACTTCAGCTCGCACATTCCCCTCACCGACTACTGGTGTCAGTAAGGTGTCAATGCGATTGCGATAAGTTTCCTCAATACGTTGTTTATGCTCCATTTGCACGGCGTTCAACTGCATTGACTCAAAAGTATTAGCATCAGTAAGTAACTTACCCCGATGGTCGACAATGACCACGTCCTCAGCCGCTAAATAAGGTGTGCTGGAAGCAACCATATGGACAATCGCCTGAACCTGTGACGCTGAGACAACACGTCCCGGATAGGGCGACACTACGACCGAGGCTTTCGCCTGTGTGCGGTTGCGGACAAAGACACTCTGTTTTGGCGAGGCCAAATGAACCCGAGCCGCTTTAATGGTACTGATCTGAGTAATACTGCGTGCCAACTCTTGCTCCATGGCCGCGACATAACGCACCTGCTCCATAAACTGGCTGGTAGTCATCGAGGCATCGCCGCTTAGGCTATCAATACCCTCTGTTGCACCGCCTTGAGGTAAACCTCTGGAGGCTAAAAAGATGCGTGCTTCGTGATAACGCGAGTCAGGGACTTTTAATTCACCGGTGCCGGTATCAATTTTAGCGCCGTAATCGGCTCCGGAAAGCGCCTCATAGGCCGCCTGTCGATCAGCTTCTGAAAGTCCGGGATAAACCGTGCGGTAGATTGGCTCCTGCACCCAGGAGTACGCCATTAAGAATATGGCCACGGTGAGCAATGCAATAATGGCCGGCATCGATCTGCGAACCGCCGGCTGCTCAAGTACTTCACGCACACTGGGCAGGGATGATGGAGTAATAGCATTAGGGGCTGCTGGCACTGGCTGGCTAGCGTTAGCTGGCGCCGGTGCAGGAGCCGGAGGGGGCGTTGCCCCATCTTGGTTCAATGCTATATCGGTTGGATTTGCGACTGTAGTTGCCATATCAATATTCTCTTTTCAATTCTTACACTGGCATGTTCATAATTTCTTCGTAGGCCTTAAGCACTTTATTTCTAATCTGCAGTGTTGCTTCAAAGGCTAACGATGACTTTTGCATACTCATTACCACATCGGTTAGCGGGATATCTTCTCCCCGCTCATAGGCGGTACGCATTGCTTTGGTGGCTTGCTGTGTAGCATTTACTTCTTGCAGCGCACCTTTAATACTGTCAGCAAAACCCGTTACACCTGTGGGCTTTAACTCTGGGGTCACGGTAGCCGTCGGCGCAATATTGACACCCTGCTCGACCTGCGCCTGATACTGGCGAATTTGTCCCAGCACCGCTTCGATATTGCCCATATTAGTTGGATTGACCATAATTTATCCCTCCTCCACCGCTATCGCGCGTATGCTCTGGTTACAGATACACCCTGTTCACGAAGCTTCTGCAACTTGTGGCGAAGTGTTCTTGGACTAATACCTAGTTTTTCCGCCGCTTGATCACGACTGCGTGAAGCGCGCAATGCCGCCATAATCGTCTGGCACTCGCTGTTTTTAACTGCTTGATTTAAGCCCGTAGTAGCCGCCGCACTAGCAGCGCCACTATGCTCGCTGAGATAGGACTGATGTGGTGGCAAACTATGATCAAGCGCGCCGTTATCTTGACCGACGGTGAAGGGAGCAACTTTATATGTCATAGACTGCTCGTCCATCGCTGGTATATCGTCAAAAATTAGATGTTGAGTGTCTATAGGCGCTTGGTGGGCCAATACCATGGCCCGTAAAATAACATTTTGTAGTTCTCGAACATTGCCTGGCCAAGAATAGTCAGTCAGCATCTGTTGCGCCTGGCTGGTTAATCGAACTGGCTGGCCATCAGTGGACTGTTGAGCAGCGAACTGCTCTACCAAGGGTAAGATATCTAGGGGGCGCTCGCGCAGCGGCGGCAGTGATAACTTAAAGGCGCTAAGGCGGAAATACAGATCTTCTCTAAATGTGCGTTGCGCGATGGCATGTTTGAGGTTGCGGTTGGTTGCCGCAATAACTCTGATATCAAGATCTAGCGCCTTTTGGCCTCCCAACCGGACCACAGAGCGCTCCTGTAATATGCGTAGCAGTTTGGCCTGCAAATGAAAGGACATCTCGCCAATCTCGTCCAAAAAGATCGTGCCTCCCTGCGCCTGCTCGAATAAGCCTGGCTGAACTTTGGTCGCTCCTGTAAACGAGCCCTTTTCATGACCAAACAGCATATCTTCGATAAGGTTTTCTGGCATAGCAGCACAGTTAAACGCAATAAAAGGGCCCTCATATCGGGGAGATGCATCATGCAGTATGCGGGCCAAAACTTCTTTGCCTACTCCTGTGGGTCCAGTGAGCAGAACGGTAACGTCAACCTGGGCAACACGTTCGGCCAAGGCTAATAGGTTGCGGCTGACGGGGTCGGCAAATACATAAGAATGCGTCTGCTTATCGACCGAAATATCAATTGCACTAAGTGACTCTAACCAATCCTCTACTAAAAACTGGTCAGCGGGAACAACGTTGAGAGCTCCTGCAGTCATCGCTTGGATACCCAGCTCAAAATTATTTCGCTGTACTCGAGCAATGATCGGTGCGGTTGCATTGACCTGGGTCTGTAGCAACTGAACCTGCTTTAACAACTCGGTGTTTTCACTGAGGTTAACTACCACTGCCTGTGCAGAAATAACGGCATCTTCGGCCTGTTCCACTGAGGCTACTGATTGGATTGCGATACCCTGCTCAGCAAATGATGCCGTCTGGTCGTCAGTTAATGTTGCCTGCTGATCTATCCACAGTACGGAGATATTATTTAATTTTGCCACTTTGTACCCTTTTAGCTTAATTGCCACTTTGTGTCTGTTAAACCAGTAGTAGCAAATTGCATGCCAAAATAATAAAGCTAATAAAAACATAGGGTTAGGTAAATAGCGGCAAAAAAGTGTCGGTATTTTGCCACTGGCAAGGGGTCGGCAATCTGACAGTTTTGAATTGGCAGAGTGGCAATTAATCGGTATAGGGTGGCCGCTTTAACGGGCCTTAGAGGGGTCTTAGAAGGGCATTAGGGTGCGTCGGTCAGACCGTACTTATTGATTTTTTCAATCAATGTCGTGCGCTGTAGATTAAGCAGTCGAGCGGTCTTAGAGACATTGCCTTCGGCCTGACCCAATGCCTGCTTGATAATGCTGCGTTCAATTTCAAGGAGGTGCTGTTTGAGCTGCAAACCCTGCTCGGGAATCTCGCCGCCGCCCTGAGCCAGCATAATCACTTTCTGCACCTCATTGTCGAGCTGCTGATTCTCGAGAGGCTCATCAGCATCAGCTGCTAACTTCAACTCGGTCTGCTCGGTCACCATCGGCGCGGCACTATCCTGATTAGGTGCGTGCTGATTGGCCAGACCACCAATTAAAGCCTGCAGCGCATCGGCGCCCTGATTGTCGGATATCTGTCTTATACCCTGAGGAACCATACTCGGCGGCACTTTGCGCAGGTCGACTTCCTGTCCTGGGTAAAGCGCGCTATAGCGGTCGACTAAATTTGATAATTCCCGCACATTACCTGGCCAATCATACTGCAGTAGCAATTCAAGCGATTTTGTATGCAATGTAATGGGCGCTTGATCATCGCGCGTATACTGACTGGCAAAGTGCTCAAACAAAACAGCAATATCCTCTCTGCGCTCACGCAGTGAGATAATTTCCATGGGCATAACATTGAGACGATAGTAGAGGTCCTCGCGGAAGTCGCCCTGCTGGATAAGCGCTTCAATGTTTTTATGCGTGGCCGCGACCACACGCACATCAATAGGGATGCCATGCTGAGAGCCCACCGGATCAATGGTGCGCTCTTGCAAGACTCTCAGCAACTTAACCTGTAAGTCCATCGACATATCGCCAATTTCATCGAGAAACAGGGTGCCACCATTAGCAAGTTCAAAGCGACCTTTGCGATCTGAGATCGCGCCAGTAAATGAGCCTTTGCGATGCCCAAATAGCTCACTCTCCAGCAACTCTCTGGGTATGGCACCACAGTTAACCGGTATAAACGGGCCTGTGTTGCGCGTAGAACAGCCATGCAGAGCCTGAGCTACTAACTCTTTTCCGGTACCACTATCACCCGAAATAAGAACAGTGGCATCACTGGGCCCGACCACCTTAATAAGGGAGCGCAGCTCATCGATGTCTCGACTGAGGCCAATAATTGAGGTCAGCTCAAACAAATATAGCGTCTCGAACTATTCCCTAAATGACTTTAGCCACCTCATCCACTGAAATAGCGCAAAACTGCCGCTTACTTTACCTAATGTTGAGCCCACAGCCTAGAACAAAAATAAATCATTCTACTATTGGATTTTAATGCGGCGGCTAGCCAAATTAAGATCCGCGTCGATTAAATCCGCAGCAACTTGTCGATGCGGTGGTTATTCCTGCTGATAGTGGTTAATCTCTCTTTGACGGGCTCGGTAGGACTAGCTAAGCTTAGGCCGACAATAAGAACGTCACCACTGCATACGCGAGGGGAGCACTTATGCACAAGGTACGTGAAGCATTAACTGAAGTGGTTATTATTTTCTGTGTCGGCGGCCTTATTGGCGGTGTACTGGCCATGGTGTCTAATGGGTTTGTGATTGGGGTGCAATACTTTAGTCACCAGCGCGCAGCCAGTGAGCTACTCACATTAACCATTGGTGGTCAAACGCTGTCTTTTTCCAGCGTTTTATTTCTTTGGGTCGCGGCAGCGATCGTTGTGTTCATTAAAACCGCTCTGGTTATCCCTCAGTGGCGAGGCCCGGCTGATAGTATGTATGCAGCTCATCAAGTCCAGCATCCGTTGGATATTAAACAGGGGTTGGCTTCAACACTGGCGGCTTTTACCTCTGCCAGTGGTGGCGCTTCAGTGGGACAATATGGTCCTATCGTGCATTTTGGCGCTACCATCGGCATCTGGGTAAAACGCTTTGTTTCCAGTCGTCTCAGTCATGAAATCTATCTCGGCTGCGGTGTGGCAGCAGCAATTTCTGCAGGCTTTAACGCGCCTATCGCCGGCATAGTGTTTGCCCATGAAGCCATTTTGCGACACTTTTCAGTACGGGCGATTGCACCAATTACGGTAGCTTCCATTTCGGCAAGTACTCTGGGTAACTACTGGTTTCCCCATGGCACCACATTCGAAATTGGTAGCCAAGTGCCTAGCCTAGCAGAAGTTGTGCCGTTTCTCGTGGTGCTTACACCGCTCTTTGCTCTGGTCGCTATTGCGTTTATGGTCTCTCTGCGCTTCACCGCTAGTCGTGCTGCTAAAAGCGGCATTTCACCTATGCTACTGCCCTTTATTGCCGCCACTATTTGTGGCCTAGTTGGTGTCTGGGTGCCACAGATATTGGGCCTCGGCATAGATAGCATCAATGGTATGATCGCAGGAGAATTTGCTTTGTCACTGCTGATTACCGTGCTGGTGGCCAAGGTACTAATGACCGCTCTATGCATCGGCTGTGGTCTTTTTGGTGGGGTCTTTTCACCATCGCTGTTTATCGGAGTTGCCACGGGGGCGCTAGCCGGTCAAGCGCTAACGTTATTTGGCTTTGCCGATATTGCCAGCGTGATCAGCATTGCGGCTATGGCGGCTGTAAGCGCAGCGGTTATTGGCGCGCCATTATCAGCGGTGCTGATCGTGCTTGAGCTGACTCAGTCTTACGAATATGCCGTGGCCGCGATGATGGCTGTGATGCTCTGTGGTCTACTAACCCATAGGCTATTTGGCCAGTCATTCTTTGATCGCCAGTTGTTGGATCGCGGTGTTGATTTAGCCAAAGGTCGTGAAGCAATAGCCCTTGGTCAACAAGTTCTCGGCCCCTTTGCCAGTGACGATTGTATAATGGCCGCAGCCAATACCACTGGCACTGCATTGTTGCAGGAAATGCAAAGTCGTGGTCATACCGAGGCCTATATCATTGACGATGCTAGTAAACTGCTCGGCAAGATAACAATATATCTGGTAATTGAATGTGGTGATCGGGAGGTGTCCGCCTTTATGGATGTCCAGCCGCTGTGCCTCTATGCCGATGAACCGCTCGACAGTGCTATGGTAAAAGTCAGTCAATTTGTCGGTGAAAGTTTGCCCGTTATTGAGAGAAAAACCCGTATTATGCAAGGCAGCATTGCCGAAGGGGCACTTTTTCAGGCGGTGATTGACATTCAAGCCCAAGCGCGCAATCTAGAACGTGCATGATTTATAACTAAAGGTAAGAGAGATATCCATGAAACAAATACTGCGCAATCTGCTTCTATGCTGCTGTGTTGCTTCTCCTATTGTTGTTGCCGATGCCTTCCAAGCCGGACTTGCGGCGCTGGAAAGAGGCCATTATTCGACAGCGATGCGGGCCTGGCTAAAGCTGGCACGAGCCGGTGCCGCCGAGGCGCAAAATAATGTCGGACATCTCTACGAGGAGGGGTATGGCGTGTCACAGAGCTATGCTGAAGCGATGGTTTGGTATCGTCAAGCGGCAGACCAAGGGCTTGCTGAAGCACAGCATAATGTAGGCATGCTTTATTACCATGGCTATGGTGTCGCGCAAAACTTCCGTGAGTCACTTAAGTGGTTTAAAAAGGCCTCTCAGCAAGATCTACCCGATTCACAATATATGCTTGGCCTGTCCTACCATCAGGGCAAGGGGGCGGGGCTGGATTATGAGTTTGCCAAATACTGGTTCTACAAAGCGGCAATACAGGGCTATGCCAATGCACAATTTATGTATGCCTATATGTTGCAGGCTGGCGATGGCGGCGAATCAGAGCCAATCAAAGCGCTGATTTGGTCTGAGCTGGCCGGCCGCAATGGTAAAACTGATGCTTCAGATATCTCTAATCTTTCCAAGCTATTGGTCGATGACGATGAGTTGGCAAAAGTGCCTGCTCTCGCCCGTCAGTGCCTAGAATCAAATTACCAACAATGTCCAAAATAAAACCTCTGTCTGTGTAAAGGTAAATAAATCAAATTTTTGCTAAAGAAACGCCATCAATAACCGATGTTATAGGTAACGAAAGTTAGGTTATCGATGGAGCAACAACAATGGCACCAAACAAAAAAGCAATGAATGCCTATCGCAGTGTGGGCGTTACCTCGGCGGTTGACTATGCCGACGCAGTTCAGCTAATTCAGATGTTGTTCAATGGTCTTATGGACGCGCTAGCGGATGCCGAGGGACATATCAGTCGCAATGATATTGCCGGTAAGAACCAATCTATCAGTCGCGCGACCAAAATTATTATCGGTCTGAAAGGCTCATTAGATTTTGAAAAAGGTGGCGAACTGGCACGTAACCTCGATGATCTCTACGACTACGCCACACGTCGTCTGCTTAAAGCCAACATCCGTAACGATATTGAAGCGGTGCAAGAAATTAAAGGCCTGTTGGGCGAGATCAATGGTGCCTGGGAGTTATTGCCCTCTCTACTCAAGGATCAACCTGTCGCAATGGCTTCATAAGCCATTGCCGGGTAATCTCGGTGCAGTCCCTTGTCTGAATTATCCCTCAATCAACGTTTTCCCCCCCTGCCGCTGAGTAATCAGGTCGCGTCAAGTCAGCAGTCTACAGGCAACAAGCAGTCAGACTCTCAGGAAGGTAAGGAACAGCCGTCAAATAATATCTTTGCCGAGATCGAGCTATTATTCGATAACGATCCAGAAATCCCTGTTTGTGGCGGCGACAATCAGCTGGCTTGCCAGTCATTGGATGAGTTGATGATTATGCAGCAGTTATCTCAATACGCACCCCCTAACCCCAAGTTCCATGGCCCAAAACTACTGGCCCTTGCTGCCGCTATTAATCGCTTCAAAGAATAGTCACTCCCGACTTCTTCCTCAATCTGTACACAAATAGTCACAACGCCATGTCTTGACAGGCTTTATTAGCCCATGGCATAAACGGCGCTGCTAATAAAATATAATAAGCCGAATGTGGAGACCGAGCCCAATGAAGTCTTATCAGCAGCGAGTAATGGAAATCCTAAACAAAGACAGTAAACAAGATTCTGTCAGTCAAGCTTGTGATATCTTCCTATCGATTCTTATTATTCTTAACCTAATCGCCGTTTGCCTTGAATCCGTCGAGTCTGTTAATCGACAATATCATGACCTACTGTTGGCCTTTGAATGGTTTTCGGTCAGTATTTTCTTGGTTGAATACCTCTTGCGTATTTGGTCTATTGCCGCAGATAACAGAAGCAGCGCTAAGACCGCTGCGGGACGCAGAGCTAAGTATATTTTCAGTTTTACCGGCCTAATTGATCTCGCGGCAATTTTGCCGAGCATCCTACCGTTGATTATGGGTGGGGTTGATCTGCGCTGGCTACGCGTGTTGCGATTAGTAAGACTGCTAAAAATTTCCCATTATTCCTCAGCCCTGGAGGATTTATTTTCCGCTGTCTACGAGGAGCGACGCTCCTTTGCCGCGGCCCTCTATTTAATGGCCATAGCGTTGTTTTTATCCAGCTCTCTGATGTATCTGGCTGAGTATGAGGTACAACCAGAGAATTTCAGCTCTATTCCCGCGACTATGTGGTGGTCGCTGATCACATTAACTACAGTGGGCTATGGCGATGTTTCACCAATCACACCCTTGGGCCAAATTATTGGTGCCTTTACCGCACTGATGGGCGTCTGCACAGTGGCTCTGCTAACGGGTATTGTGGCCTCGGCATTCTCCAGCCAGATGGCGCGGCGTGAGGCTATTTTTGAAGCGGAAATTACGGCTGCTGTAAGCGATGGTGTGGTGACATCTGACGAGCGTGATCATATCGAGGCATTGCGTGAACGCTTTAATATTCCTGAAGAACACGCTAAACAGATTTTTGCGCTGTTGGCAGAGAAGAAATAAGCGACATTAGCCGCCGTCGATAATCACTTCGATACGACGGTTGCGTGAACGCCCGGCCGGGGTACCATTCGATGCCAATGGCTTGGTGTCTGCAAAACCCGTTACTGTGACTCTGCCATCAGCCACATCCGTGCTGTTTAAAAGATAATCGGCAACAGCAGCTGAACGAGCGGCAGATAGATCCCAGTTAGAGCGAAAACGCTCACTAAAGGCGATAGGCACATTATCAGTATGGCCTTCAATCGTGATTAAGCCAGCCGCATCGCTGATTGATGCGCCAACTTTATTCAGCAAGGGTTTAAAGCTCGGCTGCAAATCAGCGTAGCCACTACGGAATGACCCTCGTTCGGCTAGGCGCACAATAATTTTATCACCGTCCCGCTCAACTTCTGCCAGACCCTGAGATATCTCATTGGAGAGCGCCATGCGAATACGCTTAAACTGATCAGCAATAGCCTGCTCTTTGCCCTCGGCACTTTCACCGCTCATGCTATCAGCGACATTATCTGGAGACGCTTGCTCCACTGTGATCTGAGAGGCGACCTGGGCCTGAGCCGCGGCAATTTTGGCATAAACCTCAAGATCATTTTGAGCAATTTTAGCGCCAGAACTGCGCGCATTGTCGGTACCGCTCACACCAGTTGTCGCCTCAGAAGCAACATCGACAACAAGCTTATTGTCTTCTACGCGCACGGAGACTTTACCTTCGGCAATTTCTTTAGCCAGGGCATTTTGTACTGACTCGACATCTGAATTGGTAACAAAGTCTGCTGTCTTAGTGTCGGTTTTTAATTCTGGATCAATGGGTTGCTCAAGGTTGGTGGTTTGTTCCTGAATCACATCCATTAAGGTCGGGTCGACTTTGGCCGTCTTATACTGCTGCGCAATAATACTTTTTGCCTTTGGAGGCTCAACAACAGGCACTAGCCGTTGCACACCAAAAGCATTTTTCAGTGACCCACTGACTTCTTTGTATTTAGGCACATTCATTTCAGCAAAGGACAACAGGAGCACGAAAAAGGCCATCAATAGGGTTGCCATATCAGCAAAGGTTGCCATCCAAGCCGGTGCACCGCTTTTGCATTCCGGACAGTCGGGATCTGGCGCTGGCTCTTGCTCTTGCTCTTCTGGCGGTTCATCTTCTTCCGGCGGCTCAGGAGGATCGCTTGGCTCATCAGCGACCACAGGTAATGGCGCTTCCTCTAGCTCAGAAGTTGACGCGTTGTCTGGGGTGACCGGAAGTTTTTCGTCGTCTTGTTCTGCCATTAGACAACCGCCAGAGTAGATATTAGAAAATTAAGACCCATCGACTATTACCTCGATGCGGCGGTTACGTGCACGCCCTGCCGACGTTTTATTACTATCAATGGGCTTAGTATCGGCAAACCCAGCAACGGTGATATTCTCTTGAGTAAAGCCCGAGTTATTAATAAAAAAATCTGCCACAGAGGCTGAGCGAGCGGCTGATAGATCCCAATTAGAATTAAAGCGCTCACTAAAGGCTACAGGCACATTATCTGTATGACCTTCAATACGTACCTTCCCAGTACTCGCCGCTAAGCTCTTGCCTACCTGCGATAACAGTCTATTAAAACCTGGTTGCAGGTCAGCACTCCCAGAGACAAAAGACCCTTGACTCGCCAAACGAACAATAATTTTGTCATCTTTCAATTCAACCTCAGCGAGCCCCATTTGTATCTCGGCCGCAAGATCAGCGCGTACTCTTTGATATTGATCCTCAATATCCTGCTTTTTACGCTGTCCATTTCCGCCCATAGCAGAGCTTTCGGCCTGTTCCGCGCTGGCATTGTTTTGCTCGCCGGTAGCTAACGGTTGCTTACGCACCTCAACCTCAGTCGACATTTCAGCCTGTGCCTCAATAACTTTGGCCGCAATATCCAATGTTTCCTGACTAATAGGGCCGCCAGAACCCTGACCTTGGGTGTTATCATTTTTACCACCACTGCTGTCTGGGGAGCGCAACTCAACAACTACCTTATCATCGACAAGACGCACGCTTACTTG
>CBFHVP010000046.1:0-13349 GCA_965659315.1 uncultured Porticoccaceae bacterium
TGCCGGCATTGCGAAAACCAATATTGTATTTACCGTCTTTTGCACGCTGCACAGCCAATCGTGCTCTGCGACGATAACCCCATTGAGAAGCGTTTATTGCCGGCAATAACCTATCAACCTTTAACCCTCCCCGATCCAGACTATTGAATAATTGTTGTTGCTTAAATGCCACTTGCTCCTCATGGTCGAGGTGCTGCAAACTGCAACCACCACAGCGGAAAAAATGCTTACAGCTTGGCTCTACCCTGTCTGGGGAGGCGTTAATCACCTTGGTTATGCGACCCTCATCATAGTTGCGCTTGCGCTTGGTATAGCGAAATTCAACGGTCTCCCGAGGAAGAGCCCCCTCAATAAAACAGGCTTTGCCGTCAATACGCCCAACTCCGCGGCCATCGTGACTAAGATCAATTATTTCGCAGCTCACCACTGATTTGTCACCCATGCTAACGCCTAGTTGCTTTTACTGACTGTATTGCGGGGGATAGTAGCAGATCTGCTGCGACAACCGGAACAATGGACACTTGAGTGGCACAGATTTACACGGGCATGATAAGACGGGATAATCAAAGGCTAAAGTGGAGTATAAGACTGATGGCACTGCACAATACATCCGATCAATGGAGCTGGCTTAGCAAAGTATTTCACTGGGTTACAGCAGTGTTAATTTTTATTCAAATCCCACTGGGATACTATGCCGATGACCTCAAGCTATCGCCGCTAAAAATCGATATGTTCGTCTGGCATAAATCCATCGGTATGCTGATTCTAATGCTGGTTATCCTGCGTTTACTATGGCGAATTAAGAGCACCATTCCTTCCGCTATTGCTGGCACAGTACTCGAGAAATCAATGGCCACCGCAGCGCACTATTTTCTGTATTGCCTAATGTTGGCACTGCCGCTGTCTGGTTGGGTAATATCCTCCGCCACTAATTTCCCAGTAAAATTATTTTGGTTGATTCCACTGCCTGCAATCATTGGGCCTGACGAATCGGTGAAACTACTGGCGACTGGGGTTCATGAAGTCTGCGTAGTTACCCTGATCCTTATATTAATTGTGCATATAGGTGCCGCCTTTAGGCATCATGTGCTTTTACATGACAATGCGCTTAAACGAATGTGGTTTTAAACTATGCTGTCGATCGGCAATAGAGCAACAAACAAGCTATGCCTAATAGCGTTGATTGCTATCCTAGGCTATCAACCAGCAGCGGCTGAGACTTGGCAGTCGAATGCGCCTAATAGCAAACTTGAATTTGCCGCGAGCTATCAAGGCCTTCCCATAAATGGTCGTTTTAACCAGTTCTCAGTGACCAGTTTTACCGATCAACTAGAACAACCGACGCAACTTAATGTCGCGGTATCCATAACTAGCGCTGATATGGGCAGTAGTGAGTTTAATCAAGCCATTCAGGCTGCCGACTGGTTTAATGTGGCTGACTTCAGTGAGGCAACTTTCAGCAGTCAACAATTGCAATCAGCTACTCTAGGGTCAGATAAAACTGCGTTTATCGCCCGCGGCATATTACAGCTTAAAGGTTTGCAGAAAAATATCGCCGTGCCCCTTAGCTGGCAGAATAATAGCTCCAACCAGGCCACTATAACCGGCGAGCTAACATTGGATCGTAGTGACTTTGCTATTGGTACTGGGGAATGGGCTAGTGGTGATCAGATTGGTCTCGCAGTACGTGTGTGGTTTACGGTGCAACTGGATAAGGTCGATGATTAAACTCAGCATAGCTGTGTGTTGCGCAATCATTCTGAGCAGTTGCAGTAAATCCATAAAGCAACTGGAGACCCCTGTATTACCAGACCAATTTGCCATCGAGCGCTACACATCAACCAATTCGACATCAGTATTCAAAGTCGATTCTCTGCAATCAGACGTAATGATCACTGTGCGTCGTGGTGGCCTTATGGCAAAGCTGGGTCATGATCATATTGTCTCTAGCCGCCAGCTACAGGGCTTTATTCTGATGGATCAGGACAACCAGCGCTGTCACGCCGATTTTTATATCCCTGTGCATTTAATGGAGGTAGACAATCCACAATTGCGTGCACAGGCGCAGATGCAGACAACCCCTTCAGATAAAGATATTGCCGGCACCAGAATAAATATGCTGAAAAGCATCAATGCCAAGCAATTTCCATTTGTGCAGTTACGCAGTGCTGACTGCTCTGAGATATTCACTACCAGCAGTGTAGCGATAGAAATACAGCTTCATGGCGTAACACGAAATCAGCAAATAGACTTTAACTGGCACAGAGATAAAGCAGGTGTATTGACCGCGCAGAGTACTTTTTCGCTGTTGCAGACTGACTTCAATATCGCGCCATTTTCAATTATGAATGGCCTGATTAAAGTTGAGGATAAGCTGGAGATTGATGTTCAGTTAACAGCCTATCCCTTGGGTACTACCAGACAATAGTTTTGCCGTCCCAATCTACAAATGACAGCTGACCGTCGAACTCAGCCTCATCCATAATCACTGCCAATCGCTCCACGACAAAAGCGGGGGCAAACAAATGCTCTTTCGGCACTGATGCTTGAAACGGTTTGGATAATTCAGTATCTGTGGTTCCCGGATGGAAGGCAATTAACTTTACGTTCTTTGCCCTGCGCGCATACTCAACAGCAAAAGACTTCAACATGCTATTGAGCGCAGCTTTCGAGGCACGGTAGGCATACCAACCGCCCAACCGATTATCCCCTGTACTACCGACCCTTGCGCTAAAAACCGCAACGGGACAGGGTGTGTCACCGGCGATAATTTTGTGCAAAAGTTTTAACCAGATTGAAGGCACAATCGCATTGACATGAAAAATATCATGCATAGCACCGCCATCGATATCCTCAAGACGCTTCTCTGGCCAAATATGGTCCGTGTGCAACTGACCGTGACAAATACAAACGCGACTGACACGGCCTTGGTACTCCTCGAGACCAGTCACTACCTCCTTCATAGCATCTTCACTGTAATCTTCAACCTGAATCCAGATAAGCCTAGTATTGGAAATCCAGGGTGCTGAGAGGTCTTCGGTTTGAGGGTTGCGACTAACGGCGACTACTCGGTCTATATTTGGATCGGTTAGAAATTTGGCCACTACAGCTTGGCCTAGGCCGCCACTGGCTCCCAATACCAGGGCGTTTTTTGTGTTGTTACTCATGATGTCTCCGATCTATATTACAACTGTCGCATCGAGATTGACCCGTCAGTAAGCGGGAGATTGTATAGCGATAACGCGCAAAAAATAAATAGCCAATATCGGCAAGCCCCTTAATTAGTGGCCAACGAAGTATAGCCACCCACTTGCGTTTACCCACCAATACCCACGCCCTGTAAGTTACGTCTAGACCAAATAACATATCACCATCACCGGTCTGGCCATGCAGTATACGGTCAGCCTGTTGCTGATTTATCGTTGGAAAACGCTCGCAGAAGTCCGCTTCATAGATATTCTCAAAGGCTATATTGCCAGCCGTATCAAGTTTTTGCAGGTGACGCATTTCTGCGACGCACAGCGGGCACCCACCATCATAGAAAATAGTCAATGCCGCAGTCATTTAGAGCTCCATCAGCATAAGTGTTATTACCGCAAGGTGAGCACCACACACAATAACGGTAAGCCGCACACGCATACTACGGTAATTTGCATCCGTTTCAACCGCCAAAAAATACTCAAAATAAAGCACACTTATAAATCCGGCCATCAACAGGCACACAGCCATTATGGTGAGTATCGGTGAAATATAAATGATAAGCAGGCAAAACCAAGCCATTAGCGCAAGCAGATTGCTAAAGACAATAGCACCTTTTGCCAACCTAACTTGCTGAGATAGCCTTGCCTGTGACCATAAGGTGCCCGTCAGAAAACTTAAGATCACGCCGCTGTAAGCAATAAAAACATAGGGTCCATAGAAGCCAAGGACAGAGGCGCTGTGCAGCCCCTGGCCAAATATCAAGCTATATAGCATGATCGCCAGGCAACCCAGAAAGGGGACAAGGCCTAAATAGCCAAGAATAGTGATTAATCGGAACAACGCAGGTCTCACAATTTTCTCTGTTAAAAACACCGCCCTGTTATGGTGGCACGTACCGTGGGTCCGTTCAGTGCGGTGTTTTGGATGCAATCATCCATCTGTACTCGTTGGTCTAGCGTTGACTTATACCCGTATAGGTATTGATTTCTGTTTAGATGGTTTTAGCCCTATGCGCCGAGTCGGTCTTTTGTGGTTCAATAATGATTTGCGCATTAGCGATAACCTGACGTTGCTAAAGGCGTCTCAGGACGTTGACCAACTCATTTGCCTCGCGGTAGTTCCTTCAGAGGCCGTTGCGTACGATAAACTTAAACCATTTGCCCTATCAAGCTATCGTCGCCAATTTTTAAATGACAGCCTTGATGATCTCGATCGTAATCTCAATACACTGGGCCAGCAACTTATTGTCTCGCAACAATCAATTGAAGACAGCGTCTCTGAGCTAATCACTCAATGCAATATTACTCATGTATATTGCAGTCATATTGATGGGGTATATGAACAAAAACAGTGGCAGAGCTTAACTCAACGCTACCCAATGATCGACTTTCATCAAGTCTCCAATAACCGACTTTTTGAGCCGAATCAACTGCCATTCAGCACCGCTGAGTTGCCTAACAGTTTTTCTAAATTCCGCCGAAAAGTAGAGACTATTGAGGTAATTAACGCCGTCTCTGCACCTAAAAGTTTGCCACCGCGCCCACCTCTAAAGGCTAAACCAGACTCAAATGGCATTCATTTGCATGAACACAGCCAAGGCCTATTCAAGGGGGGTGAGAGCAGCGCACAGAAACACTTAACCGACTATTTCCTCAGCCGCCTTGCGAGTACCTACAAGGATACCCGCAATGGCTTGGACGGCATGGATTACTCAACCAAATTTAGCCCATGGCTTGCCAACGGCTGCTTATCCCCCAGGCAAGTGCTAACAAGATTGCGCCAGTATGAGCAACAGGTTGAACGTAACGATTCGACCTACTGGATCTATTTTGAACTACTTTGGCGAGAATACTTTAAATACTACGCGGATAAATACGGTCAACGGCTATATGCTTTCTCAGGCATTAGTAACCTCAGACCAACCACTAGCTTTTACCCACAAAGATTTAAAAAATGGTGCAATGGAAATACGCCCTACCCCATCGTTAATGCCTGTATGAATCAACTCAATAGTACCGGCTATATGTCCAACCGAGGACGCCAACTGGTTGCCAGTTGTTTGGTCCATGAGTTAAATCTCGACTGGCGTTACGGTGCCAGTTACATGGAACAACAATTAATTGATTATGATGTAGCAAGCAACTGGGGTAACTGGCAATATCTCGCTGGCGTTGGTGCTGATCCTCGAGGGCATCGCCGCTTTGATCTCAAAAAACAGACACAGATCTATGACCCCAAAGGAGACTTTATTCGACGCTGGAAGGGCGATCAAGGCGACCCGATGTTAGATAGCAATGATATAGCCGATTGGCCCATCACTGCCCCTACATATAGATAGCAAGATGAAAAAATTTCACACACTGCGACTTATCCTCGGCGATCAACTCAACCCCAATCATAGCTGGTATCAACAACAGGACCATGGTGTTATCTATTTGCTCGCTGAACTTCATCAAGAG
The DNA here is from genome assembly GCA_965659315.1 of uncultured Porticoccaceae bacterium. Classification (GTDB taxonomy): domain Bacteria; phylum Pseudomonadota; class Gammaproteobacteria; order Pseudomonadales; family Porticoccaceae; genus HTCC2207. Next base: position 5,661 of record CBFHVP010000046.1, read on the forward strand.
ACTAATTACGTTAAACATCATATCCAGAAGCTGTGCAGTTTTTTCGCCGCTATGAAGGATTTTTCCCAAAAATTACAGGCGCAAGGGCATTCGGTTGAGCATCTGACATTGGATGAAACCGCTCAGTTTAGCGATCTTAATGACCTCATTATATCGCGCTGCTCGGCTCATAATATTGATCATTTCGAATATCAACAACCCGATGAATTCAGATTATCCGAACAACTAAAACTCCTGCAATCTCACAAATCAGTCGAAGTCCGATGTTGTGATAGCGAACACTTCCTTCTTCCATTTGAGCAGATCACCAGTACTGTTAATGCCGGCAAACATAACCGTATGGAAACTTTTTATCGCAAGATGCGCAAACGCTTTAATATTCTAATGGATGCAGATCAACCAAGGGGCGGCAGATGGAATTTCGATGGTGAAAATCGGCAGAAACTCAAACCAGCCGATCTAGAAATAATTCCTCAACCATTACTTTTTGCTAATGATGTGAGCGAATTTCTAAAACGCATCAAGGATCACAATATAGCGTCTATTGGAACCTCTACTGAATCACTTCTATGGCCAATTAACCATAAGCAAGCGTCAGAATTACTCCATTTTTTCTGTCAGTATTGTCTTCCCAACTTCGGGCGCTTCCAAGATGCAATGACGCAACACGGTGATAATCGCTGGAGTCTTTATCACTCTAGAATTTCCTTTGCTCTAAACAGTAAGATCTTGCATCCCATGGAGGTCATTGAAACAGCTCTGCACTATTTTGATGACAATGAACATATAGATCTTGCTCAGATCGAGGGTTTTGTTCGCCAGATATTAGGCTGGCGTGAATACATTCGCGCCGTTTACTGGGTCAATATGCCGGACTATGCAGAGTTAAATGTATTGGCCGCAGACCGGCAACTACCAGATTACTTTTGGACCGGTGAGACGAAAATGGCCTGTGTAAAACAAGCCGTTGAGCAATCTTTACATTATGCCTATGCCCATCATATTCAACGGCTTATGATTACTGGTAACTTTGCCATGCTCGCTGGCATAGACCCCAAGCAATTAGATCAATGGTATTTAGGTATTTATATCGATGCGATTGAATGGGTCGAGATGCCCAACACCAGAGGTATGAGTCAATTTGCTGACGGCGGTTTGATTGCGACGAAACCCTATGCCGCTAGCGGTAGTTATATCAATAAAATGAGCGACTATTGTCGCGACTGTTATTACAGCGTCAAAGAACGTTTTAATGATAGCGCCTGCCCATTTAACAGCCTCTACTGGCACTTTATGCATCGCCATAGCGAGCGCTTTTCTGGCAACCAGAGAACGGCTATGGCTTACCGCACATGGAATAAAATGGATCCTCAAGTTCAGCAAAAGCTATTGCAAAAGGCGACATACTATCTAGACAACTTAGACAGCCTGTAACCGTAGACAACATTTAAACATGCAATCACCCTGGACATCTCCACAGTGATTAATCAAGGCACACTCGCATCGACTAACGCATCAATAATCGCTGCATAATTATCAAAAAATTCTCTAGAAGTGCCATCGTCCAAAGTAACTGGCGTCTTAATGGCCCTATTCTGAGCACTATTAGCAGCAGTCATATTGATTAAGCCGATAGAGTCCAAAAATGTTGCTAGCTTGATGCGAAAATCAATTGAACCCAACCAATTTATATATTTTAAAACGCCCCAGTCCTGTTGCGATCCACCCGTCGACTGATATTTAGTAATGCGGGTAAACACGACATCATTGGCGCGATCAACAAAAATATATTGGCCAAATTTTCCACTGGCATTAAAAATAATCGCTCTTTCATCATAGTTTGAAATCCACCAATGCAAAGAGTAGCCACGGTTTCTAGCAATAGTGTCACTGTTCAAACTGTCCCAGACTTTGCTAAACGTTTCATCAACATAATCTGCCGAAATAATTTGCTCGTCGTTCCATTTACCACTGCGAGCGAAGAGTAAACCAAATCGCGAGAACTGCCTTACCGTAGTATCAATACAGCAATAAGTCAGTGGATTACCGACACTATCTTTCCACAGCACAACATCGGTTAAACCGATCTTATTAAGAATGCGATCTGTCAACAACTCATCAGCAGCTGTACCTGTAGCCTGATATAGAATATCTGCCAGCAGCATGGAGTTTACGTTGTTATACTCGAATAACTGATCAGCCTGCTTTTCCATCCCAACTGATTTGGCATAGTCCAAATGATCAGAGGAAAAAAACATTTCTTCATGTTCATGCTCCGGCATATCGAGACCACTAGACATATTGAGTAGCTGCCGAATTGTTATATCGCGACGCTCATCATTAAAGTAATCGAGGTAGTTAGCCACCGGATCATCTAAACTCTGTATCTCACCGCGATCTATCGAGATTCCGATCAATGCGGCATAAAAACTTTTTGCCATAGACCAGGATGTGCCATAACTGTTTTCGTCGTAACCTTCAGCATAGCGCTCTTTCACTAACAAGCCATTTTTAAAAAAAGCTGCTCCTTGCGTTGCATTATCTGCAAAGGAAAGATCGAATAGATAGTCAATCTTTGACTCATCTAAGCCAACTTTTTCGGCCGGCGATTGTGCCCATTGCTCTGCTGGGAAATACTGTGAAATGCCAGACCCATCATCCGACTCAGCATATAGGTCACCTGAGGCAATGGTGGCTAAAATGAGATAGAACATTGTGCTGTGTGTTACTGAATAAATATTTTTCATTACTACTCTCAAACTTATTTTTATAAAACCTACGCAGTGCCTGAATGGCAACTTGTAAGCAATTCTTTGTAATTTTGGTAAAAAACTTACAAAAACTAATCCAGATCCTTATCTCTCGCGAATAAAAAGTATCTTTTTATCAAAAAAGTGCGAAAAAGTATTTGCACTTGCCGGCAAGAAGATTGAAACTAGGGAAACTAGAGTATCTCGGAAACGGTATTCTGGCAACGTAGTAAATAGGAGTGTCGCCTATTTATTGTTCCGAATAAAAAGGTGTCACAATAATAAAAAAGCTTTTTTAGTAGGGGTTATACATGACAAACAACTTAGCGTCCGGCGATTATGTCGGCATGTCCTTTTGGTTAATATCTATGGCACTTGTTGCCGCCACAGCTTTCTTTTTCCTTGAACGCGACCGTGTTGATGGAAAGTGGAAGACATCTCTAACAGTATCAGGTTTGGTCACTCTTATCGCAGCGGTGCATTATTTTTACATGCGCGATGTTTGGGTTGCTACAGGCACCTCGCCAACTGAATTCCGTTATATCGACTGGTTACTGACTGTGCCGTTGCTGATGGTAGAGTTCTACCTCATTATGTCTGCAGTTGGTAAAGTGCCAGCACGTGTGTTCTGGAATCTTCTCGTCGGTACTACCGCCATGTTGGTTTTGGGTTACATGGGTGAGACGGGCATGATGGGCGTAGGTTTGGCATTTGCCCTATCAATGGCGGCTTGGATCTATGTAATTTGGTACATCATGAAAGGTGAAGCTAGCCAGATCAATGCAAGCTTAGCCAATGCCAACGTTCAGAAAGCTTACAAAACCATGACTCTTTTGGTCACCGTAGGTTGGGCCATCTACCCACTCGGTTACTTTATGGGTTACCTGGGTGGTGGCGCTGACGCTGGCACGATGAATATCATCTACAATCTGGCCGATTTCTGGAACAAGATCGGATTCGGTATTGTAATCTGGTCTGCGGCAGTAGCTGACTCTGAATAAGCTAAACTGCACACTGTAAGTTCGAGAGGGCCGGTTCACCGGCCCTCTCTTTCAGAAAAACAAAAAATAGAGCAGCTACCTTCAAGCTGCCTGCATAAGAGGGAAGCAAGAATGTCCCCGAAAGACTCACAAAATGGTCAAATAATAAATCAGCTGGATGACTTATTCTTTCGTGAGATGCCTCATCCAACAAGTAGCCTAGCTGTCGCAGCGAGCTACCATTTCAAAAATCCTGGAAAAAACTTTAGAGCGCAGCTCGCACTATCTAGTGGCATTGCCTTGGGTTTAAACGAGCGAGACAACCTTCATTGGGCGGCAGCTTGCGAGCTGTTGCACAACGCGTCACTAATCCATGATGATATTAGCGACGCCAGTACTCACCGACGTGGTCAGGAGAGTATCAATCAATATTTTGGGTCCGATATGGCGCTTTGCTTGGGTGACTGGATGGTGGCAAAAGCGTTTGAATTAGCCGCACGAAATAATCACGCTGGCGGTGCTCATGTAGCCCTGTTAGCCCAAGCCATGCAAGAAACTTGCAGCGGGCAAAGCGCAGATCTATCTCAGCGTCAATGTGCGACAATAGAGCAATGGGAAAAAATAGCCAAGGGCAAAACGGCTCCTCTGCTAATAGCGCCAATCAAAGGAGCGGCACTAGCCGCAGGCCTATCGCTTTATAACGATAATCTAGATCAGCTAATAGGACTCTGTGGGTTGGCGTATCAGGGCCGTAATGACATCAATGATATTATTCCCTCTAGTCATCGATCGAATGATCTAGAGGGCCGCAAACCTAACCTAGTGATTAGCCTATTTGCACAACAGGGAATTGGGTATGAAGATTTCGTCAACTGGTATCAGTCTGAAGACAATAATCAGCTAGTCAGTTGGCAACGTCGAATAGCCGCCAGTGAGGTTATCCTACACGCTAATCAATCGGTCGATTACTGGCTGGCAGAAGCGGAACAATTGGTCACAACATTACCCGACCAACTACAACCCGTGGTGCAGGGCTTGGTAAATTCGGTAAAACAAAAAACCGCAATTAAACATCAAGGACAGATCGCTTGACCTCAACAACATCGGGAGCTGGTAAGAAAGCGGTGGTAATCGGAGCAGGCTTTGCCGGCATCGCCACAGCATTAAGACTAAGAGCACTAGGGTATCAAGTAACATTGCTGGAGCGTCTGGCAAATCTAGGAGGCCGCGCGCAGGTTTTTCAGCGCGGTGGCTATCGCCATGACGCCGGGCCGACGGTTATTACCGCACCCTTCCTGTTTGATGAATTATATGAACTTTTCGGTGAGAAATTAGAAGACCATCTGGACTTTGTGCCACTAGACCCTTTCTATCGCTTTCACTTTGCCGACGGTAGCCAATTTGACTACCGCGCTAGCATTGAAGATACGCTAACTGAAATCCGTCGCTTTAGTGTCGATGATGCCGATGGCTATTTAAAGCTATTGGAGAAGTCGAAAAAGGTTTACGACGTAGGGTTCAAAAAATTGGTCCATCGACCGTTCACTCGGGTCTGGGATATGGTCAAACAGATCCCCGCATTACTGATACTTAAATGCTACAGAACCGTCTCACAAATGGTCAATAGCCACCTTAAACATCCGCTGATTCGTCAGGCCTTTTCCATCCATCCATTACTGGTCGGAGGCAATCCATTCAAGACCACTGCCATTTACACATTAATTCATTATCTAGAGCGGCGCTGGGGTGTTTTTTTCTGCATGGGTGGCACCGGTAAATTAGTCGATGAACTGGGTGCGCTAATGGGGAGGCAAGGCATCGATATTCAATTTAATGCTGACGTCGATGAGATTATTCTTGAACACAAAACTGCCAAAGGGGTTCGATTAAGCAACAACGCTACTATTGATGCCGATCTTGTCGTTTTTGGTGGCGACCCAGAGACCTGCTATCGGCATCTATTGCCACAGACTAAGCCACGTCTACCGAGCATAAAAAAGCAATACAGCATGGGACTGTATGTTTTATATTTTGGCACCAAAAAACTGTACCCAGATGTTGCCCACCACAGTATTTGGATGGGCCCAAGATTTAAACAATTACTCTCTGAGATCTTTGATAGCAAACAGATGAGTGAGGATTTCTCACTCTATCTTCACCGACCCACCGCAACTGATAAAAGCTTTGCACCGGAGGGTTGTGAATCATTCTACGTATTATGCCCGGTGCCTAATTTACAAGGGAACATAGACTGGAGCACTGAAGCGCAAAAACTGCGAGACAGAATTATTGATGCCCTTGAAGGCAGTATATTGCCACAACTCTCATCGGTTATTGAGGAGGTGTTCTGGATGACACCAGAAGATTTTGCCAATGACTATCGCTCTATGCATGGTGCCGGCTTCTCTATTGAACCGAGACTCACTCAATCGGCATGGTTTCGCTTTCATAATCGCGATAAGGCAATCACTAATTTATATTTTGTTGGTGCCGGCACTCACCCCGGTGCTGGTCTGCCTGGGGTTGTCAGTTCAGCCAAAGTGGTAGAAGAGTTGCTTACCGGCGTCGAGGTGGGTTCGGGCGGGTGACTTTATGAATCATGCGTCGCCGGACTCGTTGACAGTGTCATTGCCACCTGCAGCCGTTCTGGCGCGTCATGGTAAATCATTCTACTGGGCCAGCTTTTTCCTTGGTAAGGATCTGGCCGACCGTGCCGCCCAGCTGTACCAATTCTGTCGTTATGTTGATGATCTGGCTGATGGCGATCTGCCCGACCGGAAAGAATCTCTTAATGATATTAGGGCTCGTCTGGAGGGTAGCGGCCACCCTGCAGGTCCGGAAATAGAGGCTTTTATCCAATTAGCTAATGATTGTGATATCCCACTCAGCGCCGCCCGAGAATTGCTCGACGGTATGCTGGCCGACCAACAACCTACCGCACTAAGCGATACAACAGAACTATTGCGTTATTGCCATGCAGTTGCTGGTACCGTGGGGCTTATGATGTGCCGCGTCCTCAACTGCAAACATCGGCGCGCAGATAGCTTTGCTATTGACTTAGGTATTGCCATGCAAATGACCAATATCGCAAGAGATGTGCTGGAAGACGCACAAATGGGACGCCGCTACTTACCCGCCTGCTGGGTCGATTTACCCGCTACTGCCATCGCCGAAGCAGATAGTCTTAGCTATCAACCCGTTGCCAGTGCCATCAACCAGTTATTGGACCTCTCCGAAGACTATTATCGCAGTGCGCTACTGGGAATTCAGTTGTTGCCTTTTCGCGCGCGGCTTGCAATAACGGTTGCTTTGCGGGTATACCGTCAGATTGGCTGGCTTTTACGGCGTCGTAATTTGCACTGGTGGCAGGGTCGCGTATTTGTCAGTGGCGCGGAAAAAGCACTTCTCAGCATTCGTAGTCTGGCCGATCTAGTACCAAAACAGGTACCGGCCCATAACCGCAAATTGCATCAACATCTTAGGGGACTAGCCGGTGTTCGCGCCGACTAAGAACGCCAATCCAGCCACTGCGCTAGATATCGCCATTATCGGTGGCGGCAGTGCGGGTATCAGTCTCGCGGCCAAGCTCGACAATCTAACCGCGGCAGTTGTCGAACCCAAGACAGCGGCAGAGCGAGATTGTAGCTGGGCGCTATGGGCTAACCAAGATCAACTACAGGCGCTGTCGGCATCGATCAAAGGCCGCTGGAAACAATGGCGTTTAGTTGATCATGATCGAGAAATAGTCCATCAAAGTAACTACTACCAGTATGCCAGTTTGAGTTCAGCGGCCTATATAACAGCATGTGAGCAAAGCTTAGCCGATGGTGTCGACCTTATTCGAGCAACGGCCGAAGATATTGTCGCCATCGGCAATGGCGGTTGCTTTTCCGCCGGGGGCAAGCATTATCAAGCCACGCAACTGTATGATAGTCGACCGCCAGCAATGGTCGACAACA
>CBFHVP010000047.1:0-13285 GCA_965659315.1 uncultured Porticoccaceae bacterium
TTATTCGCCTGCTGGCGATCAGCCCAAAGCAATTGCTGAGTTGGTAGCTGGTCTTAATAATGGGCTGGCGGGGCAGACGCTGCTTGGTGTTACAGGTTCAGGTAAGACTTTCACTGTTGCCAAGGTTATTGAAGAGGTGCAGCGGCCGACGATTGTACTGGCGCATAATAAGACCTTGGCAGCCCAGCTTTATGGTGAGTTCAAGGGGTTTTTCCCCAATAATGCAGTTGAGTACTTTGTCTCTTACTACGACTATTACCAACCTGAGGCCTATGTGCCGTCATCAGATACCTTTATCGAAAAAGATGCTTCGGTAAACGCCCATATTGAGCAGATGCGGTTGTCAGCCACCAAGTCATTAATGGAGCGTCAGGATGTTATTGTTGTGGCCACTGTGTCTTCTATCTATGGTTTGGGTGATCCTAGCTCTTATCTAAAGATGGTGTTGCATATCTCCCGCGGCGAGCAGATAGATCAGCGCGCTATTTTGCGTCGCTTGGCCGAGTTACAGTACAAGCGCAACGATGTAGATTTTGATCGCTCCTCTTATCGGGTTAGGGGAGATGTAATTGATGTTTATCCTGCTGACTCCGATTATGAGGCGCTGCGGATTGAGCTGTTTGATGAAGAGATTGAAAACCTCACTTTATTTGATCCATTAACCGGTGAAGTGCTGCGCAAGGTACCCAGATTTACCATTTACCCTAAGTCGCATTATGTAACACCTAGGGACAAAGTCTTGGAGGCTGCTGACAGAATTCAAGAGGAGTTGGTAGTGCGCTTGGAGCAATTGCGCTCGGTAGATAAACTGGTTGAGGCACAACGTTTGGGGGAGCGAGTCCGCTGTGACACTGAAATGATGCGTGAGTTGGGGTACTGCAATGGTATCGAAAACTACTCGCGTTACCTGTCTGGGCGCGCCCCAGGCGAGCCGCCGCCAACGCTGTTTGATTATCTACCCGATAATGCCCTAATGGTGATCGACGAGTCCCATGTGTCAGTGCCACAACTCGGTGCTATGTACAAGGGAGATCGTTCACGTAAGGAAACCTTGGTGGAGTATGGTTTTCGTCTGCCCTCTGCGTTGGACAATCGACCACTGCGCTTTGATGAGTGGGAAGGTGTCGCTCCGCAAATGATTTTTGTATCGGCTACCCCCAGCCGTTATGAGGCCGCTAATGCGGGACAGGTTGTGGAGCAGGTGGTGCGGCCTACCGGTCTGCTTGATCCTATTATTGAAATCCGGCCGGCACTGACGCAGGTGGATGATGTTTTGTCCGAGATCCGCACTCGAGCGGCCAAAAATGAGCGCATACTGATTACTGTGCTGACCAAACGTATGGCCGAGGATCTTACCGAGTATTTAGATGAACACGATGTTCGTGTGCGCTACTTACATTCTGATATCGACACGGTGGAGCGCGTGGAAATTATTCGTGATCTGCGTTTGGGCGAATTTGATGTCTTGGTCGGTATCAATTTGTTGCGTGAGGGCTTAGATATGCCTGAGGTTTCACTGGTTGCTATTTTTGATGCCGACAAAGAAGGCTTTTTGCGCTCTGAGCAGTCCTTAATTCAAACCATTGGCCGCGCTGCTCGAAACTTAGAGGGCAAAGCGGTGCTCTATGCCGATAAGATTACTGGGTCTATGCAGCGAGCTATGGATGAAACAGAGCGCCGCCGAGCAATGCAGGTTAGCTTTAACGAGCAACATGCTATTGTCCCAAAGAGTATTGTTAAGGGCATTGCCGATATTATGGAAGGGGCCTATGCCGCTACGGGCAAAAATAAAAGGGGCCGCAAGGCAGCTGAGTCTGAGGCTGGTTATCGCGTTAATGAGGCGCAGCCGATTGAAAATATCGCCAAAGAAATTAAGCGCCTAGAAGAAAAAATGTACCAACATGCCCGCAATTTAGAATTCGAACAGGCTGCTCAAACGCGTGATCAACTTAGTCGTTTGCGAGAAAAAAGTCTCGCTTCTTAGAGCTCTAGTTCTTTCGTACTAACCATTCAGCGCTATTTGAAAATACATCCAACTTGCCTACTATTAGCATACTTTCAGGACGAAAGTTTATTTTTATAGGAAGGTAACATCAAGGATGATGTCGTTAGAATGGACTTTAATGATCAGCGGATCGCTGAGCCTTCCTTGTATTTTTTTGGCCTATAAAATTGATGCTGTTCATATTCATTTCTTATTCCGCTCTCGTTCTGCTCCCATCCCGCTCTCATTCATACCGCTTGCAATAACTAACACCGAGGCGGTTAACTAATTTCCTTTGATACTTGGTAAAACTGCAGGCTACTGAATAAAGTACTAAAAATTTTCTATATGGAGCTATAGGATTGGGTGGGTCGTGTAAGGCTCGCACTGGGGTGGTAGAAAATTTTAGTCAGATAATTTATTATCTATTCAATAGCAAATAATAAAAGAGGTATTAACGATGATCTCTGATCATCACAGCGTTAGTCGCATATCTATGCTATTCGGCAGTGTTATATTTTCCACTTGCCTCAGCGCTATTATTTGTGCAGCTGCAGTCACTGCAGATCAATATGTAAAGGAATCACCCAATATCGCGTCGCCACAGGTGGAGCACTACGGTCTTTTACCAGAATACAGATCAGTCTCATTATCCCCAGATGGCCGACATATAGCGCTGATTCAGCGTAAAGGTACGCAAGATTTTTTTGTGGTTCGTGACGCGAAAACTCTTAAGATGATTGGCGGCTTTAATGCCGATAAATACAACGCCAGGCATATCTTCTTTGCCTCCAATGATCATGTCATTCTTTTAAACTCACAACACAGAAGAATGCCGAGAATCAGAGGATCATTCGAACAGGAAAATGCTTTCGTATACGATTTAAAATCAAAAAATGTCAAAGTGCTTTTAGCTCATACAAGAGGACTATTCCCCGCTCAGAGTCTTACAAATATCGTAGGGATGAATGTTGCAACAAACGAACTCTATATGGCTGCTTATTCTGGGAATCTATCTACCTCCTTTAGAATGGATTTGTTCCGAGTTAGCCTCGAAACTGGAAAAGGCAAAGTTTATGCCAAAGGTAATCGATACACTGTAGACTGGTTTGTTGATCATAAAGGAAGGATATTAGCGAGGGAGGACTTTAATAGTCGTAAAAATAAACATCAAGTTTTCTCAAAAACCTCGGGAGAGTGGCAGCTCATTTATGAGAATGAAATCGGTATTAGTGACACCTTTTTTCAAGCAGTTTCCCATAATGGTACTCGGTTATTGTATGAGGATAGTTTAGACAACCACACTGCGATTTTTTCAATTGCGCTCTCTAATGGTGATATTCAGGGGCCAATATATCAGCGCGAAGCGACGGATGTAAGCCACGTTATTACCGATATCAATCGACAGTTAGTCGCTGTTAAATATAGTGGATTTGTACCCGATTATGACTTTTTAGAGGTCCAGGATAATAAAGTCTTCGATTTGCTGACATCCTCTTTCTCAGATAATAGCGTTCACTACCTAAGTCATACATCAGATCACACTCAATGGTTAATTTTGGTCAGCGGTAATGATGGTGCCGGTGCTTACAAAATTTATGATCATAAAAACAACAAGCTACTACAGTTAATGTCTCAATATCCCGCAGTGGAAGCGATTGGCGAAATCAGAGCAGTCAACATAAAAGCCCGAGATGGAATGAGTATCCCATCAATTATTACCATGCCAACCACTGTCAGTGAATATAAAAACCTACCCCTGATAGCGTTGCCTCATGGTGGCCCAGAATCTCACGATAGTTTGCAATTCGACTGGCTTTCACAGTACCTAGCCGCTAAGGGTTATATGGTATTGCAGCCTAACTTTAGAGGCTCCGATGGTTTTGGCTTTGCATTGCGTGATGGTGGCCATGGTGAGTGGGGCGGCAAGATGCAAGATGATGTGTCTGATGGGATTGCAGCCCTAATCAAGGCTGGCTATGTTGACCCTGACCGAGTCTGTATTATGGGAGCCTCCTACGGTGGATATTCTGCGTTGGCGGGCGGTGCTTTCTCCCCGGAGTTATATCGATGTGTTATTGCCATTGCAAGCGTATCCGATTTGCCACTGATGCTTAAGGCACAGAAATTTATTACAGGAAGTAACCACTGGGTGCTCAGCTACTGGGAAAATAACGTGGGCGCTTCAGATAAACACAGTTTAGGACTAATCTCGCCAATAAACGCTGTCGAAAAATTCCAAGCGCCAGTGCTTCTTATCCACGGAAAACACGATTCTGTAGTGCCGATACAGCAGAGTAGTCTTATGTATAAAGCGTTACAAAAGGCCAATAAAGATGTCGAATTTATCGAACTGGAAGGCGAGGATCACTGGCTTTCCAGCAGTGCGACCCGCTTAGAGCTTTTAGATGCAGTCGATAAATTTCTCGATAAACACAACCCTGTGACCTTACCTTAAACTGTCGTGCCAGTGGACGTTCTATTGCATTACCTTAATTGAATACAGTCAGTGATTGGGTAATACTTTACTGCTGTTGAAAAATTCGATATCAAATTGTGCTTATCAGAGGGTATTTTATTGGCCTTATTAGCGACCTACATCTTTTTGGCCTTAGGGTTTTCTTTCCTGTGTTCTATTTTAGAGGCAACTCTGCTGTCACTTACCCCCACCTACTTGGCAAGTCTCGAGGACAAGCGCCCTAAAGTCGGTTTATTGTGGCGTAATTTTAAAAAGGATGTAGATAAGCCTCTAGCTGCGATTTTGTCACTTAATACTATTGCTCACACAGTGGGTGCCGCTGGCGCTGGTGCACAGGCAACGCTGCTATTTGGCGAGGTCTACTTTGGTGTTATCTCCGCCATTCTCACCTTGTTGATCCTGATTTTTTCGGAAATAATCCCGAAAACGCTCGGTGCTCGGTATTGGCAACAGTTGGCACCTGCTTGTGCCTATATCTTGTATTGGGTGCAATGGGCTATGTACCCCTTGGTATTGGGTGCCAAAAGCCTAACTGGATGGATCGCATCCGACGCTGAGGCAACCACCTTATCTAGAGAGGACTTTTACACTCTGGCAAAGGTAGGACGTCAAGAGGGTGTTATAGACGCGGGTGAAGCTAACGCTATCAGCGCTATGCTAGCCTTTCGAGGATTGGCGGCAAAAGATGTGATGACCCCGCGTACTGTGATCGCAACATTGCCGTCAAATATGTGTGTTGGCGATATTTCGCCTTCCGACCCCTCAATGCGATTTTCCCGAATCCCGATTTTTGCAGAGCACGGTGATGACTTTATTGGTTTTGTGCGCAAGGATGAAATTTATAGAGAAGTCGCACAAGGCCGCTCAGAGACTGTGCTGGTTGATCTAAAGCATAATTTTATTAGTGTGCTAGAGAATCAAACGCTGCCAGACTTGATGCAAAAGATGGTCGGTGAACGAGTGCCTGTCAGTTTGATCATCAATGAGTATGGAGATCCATTGGGTATTGCCACGATGGAGGATCTAGTGGAAACCATGCTCGGCATTGAAATTGTCGATGAGTCAGATAGCCATATTGATATGCAGGAGCGAGCCCGAGAACTCTGGCAGTTGAGGGCTAAAGCTGCCGGTCTTGATCTAGAGGCAGCAACTGAATCTTATAAAGAAGGGCCATAAACGGCATTAGTCTGCACTCCGCTGATTGGTGTCCTATTTGCTGGTTAAAGACCGATCTTAGACCCATTTGTTTGCGGTCTGAGAGGTAGTTGTATGGCCAATTAACCATATCCATGCTCAATCCAAGTCGATAAATATTTTAAAGTCTTTGCACTCCTTATAATGCGTGGTTAAACTGTCCGCCCGATATCGCATAGACGGTCTGTGCGTGTCGATACAGTACGACCGTAGCTCAGTTGGTTAGAGCACCACCTTGACATGGTGGGGGTCGGTGGTTCGAATCCACTCGGTCGTACCAATTTCAATGCTCTTGCCTGACTATCTCTTATCTTCTCCTTTTGGCCAGCTTCACTATTTATAATAATATCGTTTAAACTCTAGCTTAGGTTAAAGTGATAGTTGGCTATCGATAATTCAAGCATAGTGTTCATCGATATTATCGAACTAATGTCTAGTATTTTACTCGGCAGCCATTGCCCTCACTGAATAGCAACTGTGACCAGCCTGCGCTTGAAAGTGACTTTATGATCTAAATTACGTACTCTTGGACAGGCTGTAAAGGTAATTTAGAGGCACTTGCCTTGCTAAAAAAACCGTTGCTGTCTTTCAGAGCCCGTTGCGACATAGTCATGAAGTAATAGTCATTTAAAATACGCTTTAATTGAGAAAAATAATGAAACTTCCGTTTATTCCATTGAGTTGCCTAACCACAATCTTGCTCTTAGCTTGGCTGGCAATTACCTCGCTGAGTTATTACGCAATGACCTCAATGGGTCTAGATATGGTAGAGAGCGAATTCGGTGCCATTGAAAATATTTTATATACAGAGCATGGTTTAATTGAAAATCTACAGGTCGCATTGTTAGTATTCTCCTGTCTGGGGTTTGCTATTTCAGCCAGAAAGCTTCAACAACATGGTAAAGATATCGCACAATTTTTCGCGCTGTTAATGGTTGCTTTTATTGTTCGAGAGTTAGGCTTAGACGCAATATCAGAGACAACAGTGGTTCTATTTCCCGGTGATGGCCGCTTGATCTATGTCATTCCACTAGTCGCTCTCGTTGTTAAGATGCTCCTTGATTATCAGTTTTACTTAAACCATCTTGCCATTTTCTTTAGTACCCGCTCATTTCAATATATAGGTATTTCGGCTATTTGCTATGGCATTTTAAGTCGGGTTTTCGAAAAATCATATGTTGAAGTAGCTTATTCGGGTTTTTGGGAGGAGTCGGTTGAAGTCGCCGCCTGCCTATTGTTGTTTGCAGTTGGTTGTCGAACAATCAAGCCTGATTTGCGGGATATTCAAACGAGAATTTCCAGTATTAGATAACTACCAGATTAATCATCGACTCAGTGACTGTGAAGAATGCAATCATGCTTTTGGGGAGGTGGTCGCGTTTTGCGTGTTAACTTAATGTAATCTGAATCGGCTGTGCTTAACTTGAGGTTACTTCAATAATGTAACCACGCGACAGAGTCAAGGATGAACTCACATCAAGTTGTAAGAGGTCTCACTTTAGTTGAGCTGATTATCAGTTTGGCTATTCTGGCTATACTACTCGGTTTGGCTTCCCCCTCATTCCAACGTTTTATTAACCGACAAATAATTCGCCATCAAATATGGGAGTTGCGTCGTGCCCTTGAGCTCGCTCGGGGGTTAGCGGTAACCCAACAGACGATATGGAAAGTGTGTATGGCGACCAATAACTACCATTGCGTAAAGCAAGGTGGGAAAAGATTGTTGGTATTTCAAGATAGTGATAATGATCACCGAAGAGATACTACTGAAAGCTTGCACTTAGATCTGCACAATCCGTCTACCATCATTACATTATCTGCTTCCGGCCGTTCTTATGTGCGCTTTAAGCCGTCTGGAGAGGCCATGGACTCGGGTAATTTTTTGGTCTGTGCCAAAGGGGGTGACGACTATGGCCGTAAAACAATCGTGTTTCGCAGTGGTCGAGTGCGTTTATCCAAAGATACTGATGGCGACGGCTATGATGATTCGAGGGGAGTCAAAATAACCTGTTAATCAATTATGACGGTTCTAGTAGCTGATGAGCTGTCAGTCAGCAATGTGATATTAAGGAGCAAATAGGTATGTTCAGGCCAAATCTTCCCTCGGGCTTTTCTTTAATAGAAATTTTAATCGTGGTTGCTATTGTTGGTATTTTGGTGACGATCGCCTATCCCAGTTATGAGCAAAAAATGCAGCGTGTGCATGCCGCGGCGGCTAAACAATATTTGTTGCAACTGTCCAGCTTGCAAAGTGAATTTATAGCCGAGAACTATCATTATGCCAGCTCCTTAAATGAATTGGGCACTGCCCCAAGTTCCGAGGTAAGTGATTATTACAGAATCGCCATCACGCAGTTGGATGATCAGTCGAGGCCAACCGTTTATACATTGCAGGCCACTGCAAAAACCAATAGTGTTCAGATACCTCAGCAAACTCTCACTCTGGATCACTTAGGTGTAACAAATAAGGATTGGAATGATTGAGCGATTATTGACAGTGCAGCGGGGATTCACATTGATAGAAGTGTTGGTCAGTCTGCTGATTTTTACGGTGGGTTTATTAGGCTATGGTTTGTTGCAACATAGGTCTCAGGCGCAGTTATTTAATCTTGAGCAGAGGCTTGTAGCCCTACATTGGGTAAATAATAAAGCTAACCAAATGGCATTGCTTCAGACTTCGCGAAGGAACTTTAGTATACCGGTCGAGGGGCTTATAGGAGGACTTGGTTGTATTGAATGGAACGAGGCCCGCAGGACTTACATTATAACCTCGGTGTGGCGGGGAGCGTCGACAACCCAGATGCCCAGCTGCGAGGACGGTCCCGTCTCAGGAAGTGTTATCAATCGGTCTATAAGTATCGCTGATTTCGACTGGGTGGTTGATTCTGAATGAATAAACCTATGATCAAGGCGACATTGACGGAAAAATTTGGCTTTTCAATCATTGAATTATTGATTGCTACTATGCTGGCACTATTGCTGGTTAGCGCAATTCTCAATGTTACTTTACAAGGATCTAGACTTAGTCAGCAACTGCGATTGCGTAATGAGATACTGGAGACAGGTCGCTATTTGATCAACAGTATGGACGATCAGATAAGCCATGCCGGCTATTATGGTCCTGTTGATTCAGCGAAGATAAGAGGTTCAGTAAAAGCCGATCTGTGCAGTGTGATTGGTACTGATGCTATTCGCAACATATTAAACTTTCCAGTCGATGGTTTAGATAATGTGCCTGCCAACTATAAGGTTTGCCGTGGTGAAAGAGTACTTCCTAACAGCGATGTTTTAGTTATCAGGCATGCCGAGAGAACACCAATGGCTGTTGGCCAGTCATTGATTGGGACGCAGCATTATATTCAGGCGCTGGGAGATCGCTATATTATCGATAGGGGTGCCAATGCTGTAGCTTTTTCGTTGAGAAAAAAAGATAGTGCCATCGTGGTGCCAATCAGATCGTGGCTACAAACTATCTACTATGTTAGTGAGAATAATGTGTTAAAACGGCGTCGATTACTTCGTGGTAAGTACAGCCCATCTGAGCCTCTGGCTGAGGGCGTAGATGATTTTCAAATTATGTATGGTGTAGCTCGTCCCAGTAATAGCCATAATATTGCTCAGGGGCGGAATGTGGATTTTGTATCATTGCCCGCCACTGTAGGTGAGTGGAAAAATATTGTTGCCATCAAATATTATTTTCTTCTCAGTAGTACAGAGTCATACAACCCACTAGTGGGTAATAAAAGTTATAGCTACGCAGATAAATCAGCCATTACCTTCAATGATAATAAAAAACGCAGGTTGTTTTCTGGGTATAGCAGATTGAGAAATAATGTACCCGCGCAATAAACTCAAGCTTGGTCAGTTATGTCAGCAGGGCATTGTGCTAGTGTTAGCCTTGATTATGCTGTTATTACTTGGATTATTGGCGGCAGCAGGAATTACCTCTAACAATATAGCAGGTCACTTACTGCGTAATGATCAGCGCCGGCAGGTGGTATATCAATCGGCAGACAATATCATTAATTTCTTGATGAGTAATGCAGACTATTTTATTCGCTATCCGCAGTACTTCGATAGCGCAGGTCAGTTCTCCTCAGAACTCCCTGACTATCTTGAGGTTGCATTTCTCGATAATCCACACATTACTATGCACTGTATCGCTAAGGCTAGAGCTGATGGTTGCAGTCTCGATCAGTCACTTCCCTGCGCGGTAAATTATTACTGGCAGATACAGGTTAAGACGGTCGATACAACGTCAAATATCAGTGCACAAATCAGTCAGGGTATTAAATTTAGCTATCTGCCGGGCTACTGTTTTGGCTAATAGCTATGTCCCGATGGGGCTAAATTTGGTTTGCCTGATAGTCCTGTCATGTTTTGCTGGGCGTCAGTTTGCTGATGATATTGATTTGTATACTTCAGAGGCAGTCCTGGCTTCGGCGGCTATTCCAGTCTCGGCCAGTCCTCGAGCTAGGTATAAAAATCAAGTTTATATCGGTGTATTTAAACCCGCTAGTGCAGGCAGGTGGCAGGGAAACCTCAAGCTTTACCAAGTTGGCATTGATAAGACCAGTGGTAATCAGATACTTCTGGACGCAGATGAAAAACCGGCAATGGATAAGGACGGTGTGTTCTTTGCGTCAAGCAGTCGAAGCTTTTGGACCAGTGGTGCTGATAATCCCGATGGTGGCTCTGTTGTGCTAGGAGGCGTTGCGCAAAGTTTACGTCAACATGTAGCCGATAATAGGGTAAATCTCACGTGCACAGGAGCATGCACCAGCTTTGAGCCCTTGGCTGCGAGCAACCCTAATCTGGACCCTACAGATTTTGCTGTTAATAGCGATGAGGCGCTTGCAAAACTATTGGCCTGGATTAAACAAGGTCATGGTGATGTTGTGCATTCACAGCCGGCGCTTATCGACTATGGAGAGCAAAAAGGTCTTTATGCCTTTTATGGCTCTAACGACGGCATGTTCCATGCTGTCAAAGTGGGCACTGCAGAAAAGACAGTGCAAGCCGATGCCAAAGATGGTGAAGAACAATGGGCCTTTACCGCACCGCAGCATTTTCGTCGTTTGGGTCAGTTATATCAGGCGCATCTTAACCACAAGTCAGATATAAAATTTTATTTTTTTGATGGTCCGGTAGCCAGTTATGTACGCACAGACAAAGAGGGTGAACTTCGCTCGGCAATTATTATTGTTACAGCAAGAAGAGGGGGGCGGCTAATGCTGGCAATGGATGTGACTGATCCGCAATCGCCGGTAATGTTATGGCAAAAGTCCAATCATGACAGGGGCTTTGAAGAGTTGGGGCAAACATGGTCTAAACCAGTTATTAAGCCCATCAGGTTATCGACAGGTAAGAAAGTTAATGCATTGTTTATGGGCCTAGGTTACGACCCTGCTGATGATGTTGATGCCAATGATCCTAGTTCTACCCGCTCGCAGGGGCGAGGGCTAATAGTATTGGATGTTTTAACGGGTGAGATTATTTGGCAAAAGTCCGATTTAACCTTTAGTGTACCCGGCGATATTTTAGTGCTTGACCTTGATCATAACGGTTTTGCAGACCGGCTTTATTTTGGCGATTCTGGTGGCCAATTATGGCGAGTAAGCATTGCTGATCCAATACCGAGTAACTGGCAAATCCAACGTTTATTAAATCTACCCAATAGGCAAAAATTCCTCAATAGCCCAGATGTTGTCAGAAGTTCAGATGGCGCATATCTCGCCATTATTATCGGCTCCGGTGATAGCGAGAAACCCTTTGACAGGGATACACAAAATTATCTGATTAGCTATCGAGACTACTGTGTTGAATCACAGGATGAAGGTTGCACTATTCCATCCGCGTCTATCAGTGATCTCCAGCACATCGTGGTAGATAAGACCAAATCATCGCGTAAAAAGATGCTCCGAGGTTGGTATCTGACCCTTGAATATGGAGAAAAAATTGTCACTAGAGCGGTAACCTTAGGTGGTAAAACCAGTATTGCCAGTTATAAGTCGTGCGGGCAGAATTCATGCGGCAAGTTTGGTGAGGCGCGGATTTATTCTTTTAATCCCTTTTCCTTTACTGAGGCTCAAGATCACCGTAGAAGTCCGTATTATCGTGCTATTAGGGGTGCTGGAATATTGCCTTCACCAGTACCCTTTGCAATAGAAAGTCCGCTGTGTGTTGAGGGTAAATGTCCGCAGGCACAGCCCCCTATAAGTGGCGTGACGTTTGGTCCATATATTCAAGCGACCGAGGGTAGCCCATTGCATGGCCCCGTCAAGCTTTGGTGGCATCGTCAATAATTATCAGATGGAGCTCTAGATATCAGATAGAGCTTTTGAATTAGATAGAGCTTTGCTACAACTGACTTCTCTTTTAATACTAACCTAGTCGTAAACAGTCGCAATGGGCAGTCGTTTGTGTTGAGTTTTATTATAAATAGCAATCAAACGCTCAGCGTCTCCGGGTTCGACCGCTTTGCCCTCGAGAAAGTTATCAATAGCCTCATAGGATATGCCGAGCACCTGCTCATCTTGTTTTTGTGGGCTCAGACATTCTAAGTCAGCCGTTGGTGTTTTATGGACTAAGGACTGAGGCGCACCCATGGTTTGTGCCAGCAACCGTACTTGGCGTTTGCTCAGACCAAAAAGTGGTGCCAGATCACAGGCGCCATCACCAAACTTAGTGTAGAAGCCGGTGATATTTTCCGCGGAATGATCGGTGCCCAGCACCAGTCCACCCAACATACCGGCAATTTCATACTGAGATGCCATACGTGCGCGGGCTTTAAGATTGCCTTTGACAAAATCTACCGTCTCTTCATCGGGGAGTAAGTCATTGTCTTTAAGCGTTGCACAAACAGCGTTATTGATACCATCAGTGCCGTCTTTAATATTGACCCGCAAGCTGTGACTGGGCTGGATAAAGTCCAATGCGATTTGCGCATCGTCCTCATCCTTTTGCGTACCGTAGGGCAGGCGCACAGCGACAAACTGGTAATCAGTACAATTGTGTTGATGATTTAGGCCTGCAACGGCCAGTTGGGCTAGGCGGCCGCAGGTTGATGAGTCGACACCGCCACTGATGCCAAGAACCAGTGTTTTGCAACCAGACTGCTGTAGCTGGTGTTGAATAAAAGATACGCGGCGTTGGATTTCAAATTGTGCATCAATCTCGGGTAGCACCCGCATTTCATCGATAATCGCTTGTCTGTTCATTGTTACCTGTTAGCGCAAAATAATGTTGAGTGGTTAGTCCATCAAACCAAAGGTCAGCCAACTCCATACCGATCTGCTTTGTTGCGACTCTTTGCCGTCACTAAGAGACTCTGCGTCCCGAGTTGCTCGATCATAGAGATAGCGGGTATCAAATGCAGGTGGCTCAGCCCTATCGATAAGACCGAAAGTAATTTTTGTCAGAAACGAATCACCGGCATCAAGTAACCTTCGGTCGTAATCAAAGGAGCCATCGGCCATCAGAGACGGGTGTTCGGGGTAGTTCGCCGCCATAACCGCCACTGCATTATCTGAAAGCTCCTGCATTTCTAACATATAGTACGCTTGAGCCATCACTGCTAGACCATCGGGAACGGCAGGAGATTGTTGAAAATTTTCTACCACGTAGCG
>CBFHVP010000048.1:0-13239 GCA_965659315.1 uncultured Porticoccaceae bacterium
TTAAGGAGAGGGAATGGTTACGCAAAACTTGCTTTACCATTCAAAATCTCAGTTTCATAAGTTTGAACTTATCACATTCATAAATGAATCGATGAGTCACTTGCTTATGATATCTATGTATCCAATATCAAATTAGCAAGTGCCCACACGCATTGCTTGATTATATTTTTAAAGAACAATTCGCTCCTCAGAGCGGGGGGCGTATTCTATAGAACGCCGACCCTTTGTCAACAGTCCAAAGTAAATTATTTAACTTTAATTTACCTCTGTGTTTTTAACGCTTATATCGCGCTTCAACGTTGCTGTTGGAGGCGCGCATTCTAGCGTCAGAAATCGACATGTCAACAGTGAAAAACAAATAAATAGTAGTGCTTTGTTTCGCTCACTTTTGCCACTAAAACTTTGTTGGCTCACCCGTTTGGGAGCGCGCATTCTACAGACAGGCAATGGCCTGTCAACAAGTATTTGATTTTATTTTTTTATCGGTGCAAATATGCGTAAAAAACCGTCTAGATACGCTCAAATAGATGGTATTTTTTCTTGCCGAGCCGCACGAGGAAAAAGCGCCCAAATAAAGCCTGGCTGGGCGCAAAACTTTCCGGTGCTGACATATTGTCACCCATCCCCTTAGCAACACCATTTACATACACCGAATTGCGCCCCAAAGCATCCTTTACTTCGCGCCCGGCTTTAGCCATACCACAGTCGGCAAGGAGATTAGTTAAAGGAGTATTCACCAAGTCTGCCTCACCGAGAGTTGAGCATGGCAAGCCATCCTGACCAAGCTGCTCCAAATCTGTCTCTGACAATTTGGTCGAGTCACCGCTAAACAACGCCTCAGTAATTCGCAAGGCCGCATTTAACCCCTGCTCACCATGTACCAGAGAGGTGGCCTCCCGAGCCAAAATAGACTGAGCCTGCGGGCGACCCTCGGCCACAGCATCTGCCGCCTCAATATCAGCAATTTCCGTAATGCTGAGAAAGGTGAAGTAATGGAGGAACTTATAAACATCGGCATCAGCGACATTTAACCAAAACTGATAAAAACTATAAGGCGAGGTCTTTTTGGCATCTAACCACACAGCACCTGCTTCGGTTTTGCCAAATTTAGTCCCATCAGCCTTAGTAATAAGAGGAACGGTTAGACCGTAGCATTGCGCTTGATTTTGCCGCCTAGCTAAATCAATTCCAGAGACTATATTGCCCCATTGATCGCTTCCTCCGACCTGCAAAGTACATTCATAACGCCGGTTGAGCTCGGCAAAATCTAAGCCCTGTAGCAGACTATAAGAGAACTCGGTAAATGAAATGCCCGAGCCCTCACGATCAATGCGCTGCTTAACTGACTCCTTCGCAATCATATTGTTGACTGAAAAATGCTTGCCTACATCGCGCAAGAAGTCGAGCGCGCTCATGCCCTCAGTCCAATCGAGGTTATTGGCAACCACTGCCGAATTGTCACCACAATCAAAATCAATAAACTGGCTGACTTGATGTTTTATTTTATCGGCCCACCCAGCGATCACATCGGGCGTGTTAAGCCGGCGCTCATCGGCCTTGAAACTGGGGTCTCCAATCATCCCTGTGGCACCACCAACCAAAGCAATGGGGGTATGACCTGCCTGCTGGAAGCGCTTCAGCACCAACAATGGCACCAAATGACCTAGGTGCAAACTATCCGCAGTGGGGTCAAAGCCACAATAAATGGTACGTGCTTGATTAAGATGACCTTCAAGCTCTGCATCCCCTGATACTTGCGCTACGAGTCCACGTTGACGTAATTGCTCTATGACCTGACTACCACTGTGTTCCATATTGACTTGCTTCACCGACTGATTGTAAAGATCGCCAACTCTACAGATTGACACGCCAAATACAAGATGTTCTGGCATCTTGTTCTATGAATCTATACACATGGTTTCAACCTGTTATATTAATATTTGAGCAAAAAGGTAGAGGTTATCGTTGTAACTCGTTAATAAAGCAGGCTAAAATTGCGCAACACAAAATTCTGGTGTGAAAATTGGCCATAACAAAACTAAAAAAGCGCAGTCATTTTTTGCTCTCAATAGCTCAGGAGTTCCCCCGACGCCACCTTTTGCTCGCATCAGCATTGTCTGGCTGTCTTTTGGCGCTGGCGATTTATCCCTACGGCAGCAATGAGATAAAACGTCAAATCTATGAGCCTTTGGATATTGTCTTAGAAAGCGCTGCGCCCGATGTGACCATCACTCCAACTGAAAGTTTTGAGCTTCTTTGGCGGGAACAGACGGTATCATATGGCGATAATCTTTCTACTCTATTCCAGCGCGCCAAATTGACACCCCGAGATGTGTATGAGATTTCATCTCTTAAGACGGGCAAGTCTCTGCGCAATCTTTTCCCCGGAGAGACTTTGCGTTTCGGGGTTGATGCTGAGGGACAACTACAAGAGCTGCAGTATATAAAGAACCCTTTAAAGCGCATTGTGTTCAAGAAAGTGGGTGGCAACTATGAGGTTGAGCATCTGACCAATCAGCCGGAGATCATACTTACCTATAGAGAGGGCGTTATTGAAGATTCCCTCTATTTATCTGCTTCCAAAGCCATGCTTCCCGATAAAATTATTATGGAACTGGCTAATATCTTCGGCTGGGATATCGACTTTGTGTTTGATATTCGCAGGGGAGATTCATTTTCACTTTTGTTTGAAGACCGCTACCTGGAAGGTGAAAAGCTTTCTTCCGGCAATATCATTGCAGCATCATTTACCAATCGCGGCAAAACCTATGAAGCAGTCCGCTATACCAATAGCCGTGGACTGAGCAATTATTACACGCCCGAAGGGCTTAGCATGCGCAAGGCCTTTCTGCGCACGCCGCTCGATATTTTCCGCATCAGCTCTGGCTTTAATCTCAGGCGTAAACATCCAATTCATAAAAAGATCAAGGCTCACCGCGGGGTCGATTATGCTGCACCTCGTGGTACGCCGGTCTATGCCGCTGGCGATGGCAAGGTGATTGAAACGGGCTATAGTAAAGCCAATGGCAACTATGTATTTATCCAGCATGGTCAAACCTACACCACCAAATATTTACACCTTAACCGCAAAAAAGTTCGTAGAAACCAGACAGTTCGCCAACGCCAACTTATTGGCACTGTCGGATCTACCGGTTATGCCACCGGCCCTCATCTACACTACGAATTTCTTGTTAATGGCGTGCATCGCAACCCGCGCACGGTAAAATTACCTCAAGCACAGCCAATTGCTGCAACAGAAAAACGCTTATTTTTGCAAACCACTGCACCTCTGTTGACACAATTAGCCGAGCAGAAGCAAACTATCCAACTGGCCTCAGTGCAAAATAACGATGCCAGCGCTAACTAAGTAAGTTACCTTGAACAATATTTATATTGGCCTAATGTCCGGCACTAGCGTCGATAGTATAGATGCCGCCGCGGTTTGCTTTGATGACGGCGAATTCACTTTTTTGGGCGGCCTAAGCCAAACTATCCCACCATCTTTACAACAGAATATCCTCAATCTCTGTCAATCCGGCTTGGCTACAGTGCAACTATATGCCGAAACCGATAATCAACTTGGTGAATTATTTGCCCAAGCAGCAGTAGCATTAATGGCAGAGTATGATCTCAGCGCCAAGCAAATCAGGGCTATCGGTAGTCATGGGCAGACCGTCCTCCATTCACCTCCAGGTGGTAAGCTCCCAGCCTTCAGTCAACAAATTGGCGATCCTAATATTATTGCCGCGCGCAGTGGCTGCCCTGTAGTAGCTGATTTTAGGCGCGCCGATATGGCTCATGGCGGTCATGGGGCTCCTTTAGTTCCCGCTTTCCATCAGCAACTGTTTAGTGACTCCAATGTAAGTCGCGTCATAGTCAATATCGGTGGTATCGCTAACATCACTGTACTCCCAGCGACCCAGTCTGAGGCCACCGCTCTCTGTTTTGGTTATGACACTGGTCCAGGTAATGTTTTGCTTGATAGTTGGGTGCGAAGACACCGCAATACGGCTTTTGATGAGAACGGTAATTGGGGTGCTGGCGGCGAACTCAACAATCCATTGTTACAACAATTGAAATCCAATGATTATTTTGCGCGGCCGGCACCAAAAAGCACAGGACGTGAGACATTCAATCAACGGTGGCTCGATCAGCAGCTAAAAAGTCTTGGCGATATTGCGCCCAGAGATGTGCAGGCGACACTGATGCAGCTGACCGCAGAAACCATTGCCGACCAAATCAATAGACTAGAAGTAGATATAGATCAGGTCTTTGTCTGTGGTGGTGGCGCTTTTAATAACGGGTTAGTAAGTAATTTAGACAGCGCACTACCTAATGCTGAGCTGTGCACGACAGCGGATCTAGGCTTAGACCCAAATTGGGTGGAAGCCAGTGCCTTTGCTTGGTTAGCAAAACGGCGAATAGAAAAACAAACCGGCAATCTGCCGGCAGTGACAGGTGCTAGCAAACCTTTGGTGCTCGGCGGGCTCTACTTACCCTGAATTCACCTGCTGCAATATATGAGCACCAACACCCGCTGAGCAAAAGTAAAATTTTTAGCGCTTGCAAAGCCACTCAAGACCACAAATTTACTTACCCCAAAGCTACGTGGCCTCTCAACCGGTAACCTTATTAGACAGCTTGGTATGAGCTAGACTGTAAAAGTTCTCTGAGGAGCCTTCATATAATGACAAGGGCGCCAGTTACAATTACCAGACTTTAGATCGAGAAAGAGGCACCGCAACCGCAGGTGGTAGAGGCATTGGGATTGGTAATGATGAATCTTGAGCCCATCAGGCCCTCTTCATAATCGACAGTTGAGCCGGCCAAATATTGATAACTCAGCGAGTCAACCAGTACTGTGACACCATCTCTAGAAACGGGTGTGTCATCTTCCGCCATAATGTCTTCAAACGAAAAACCGTATTGAAAACCAGAACAGCCACCACCCGTCACATAGACACGCAGTTTTAAATCATCATTACCCTCTTCGGTCTTAAGACTCTGCACCTTTGCCACGGCGCGCTCGGTGACATCTAAGACTGAGGGTGTGAATGTTTGGATACCAGACATTTTTGCTCCATGTCTTATGGCCAGTCAAACTAGCCCGTTTTATCATTTAGACCGACTGTTTATCGGCCTTCTTAGATGAATCAGGGTTTTCCTCGCTGCGACCTTCCTTCGGGAACGCTGTTACATTGGTTTGAGGCTGTTCATGAACAAAACTACCTACCACCTCTGCCCCTTTTTCAATCTCAATTAGGTTGTAATGGATGTTGCCCTCGACAACCGCTTTAGATGCCAGCTTGGCCTGTTTGCTGGCGTAGATATCGCCCTTTATATGACCATTAACGACAACGGCGGCCACCCATACCTCACCTTCGACGGAGCCTCCTTGCAATACTCTTACACGAGCATTTTCGTCTTCTGAAAGAATGTTGCCGATGATTCTACCCTCAATTTCCAGATTTCCTTTAAAATGCAAATCCCCTTCCAGCTCAGTGCCCTTTGCGATCAATGTAGTCGCACCCAAAGAAAACGGGCTAGATTTAGATTTGTCAGTCTTTTTAATGCCAAACATGATTATTCCTCAATTTTCCAGTCAAATTTCTGATCTGACTGTGCTTTATCCATCCAACTATACCTTAATGAGACCCTCACTTTATCAGGCTCAAAATCTTCTGGTAACCGGAGAATGCCTTGGTTAATAGAAAAATATTTAAACTCCAGTTTCACCGGCAACCGAGATATCTCCTCATCGAGCTCATTGAGCGGCAAACTGACTTCTTTCTCGTTTTGTATGCCTATAATCCAAACATCGGCATAAACACCCAATGTTTGCATTTTGGCTGTTTTCTGCCTTGCTACCCAGCGGTATCTGATTCTGCCATCATCCATGGCAATCAAATTCACATCGCTCACCGACAACCCATTGGGCTGATCGTTGTCCTGCAGTAACTCCCGATACAATTTCAGTTCTTGATCGCGTTGGTAAATTTGTCGCTGCAAGCCAATCATCTCTTTTCGGCTCTTTTCAAGCGCAGCCGTATCGACTTCAGCACTGAGCTTTATACGACTAAGCTCGTCAGTTTGATCGAACAGTTTTGCCTCCAAGGCCTCTGATCTAATCTCTAGTTCGGCCTTTTCTGCCAACTCCCAATCGGAGACAAAGGTCCCCCACAACTTCCCCAAAAGCAAAAGAGCGACAACAAGACTAGCCATAAAAAACAGCACCCAATAAATATGACCGGGCCTATAATTAATCACTACCGGTTTGCGTTCAATCATCAGGGCACCATCCCAGGCGCAGTTAAGCCAGTGGTTTCACTTAAATTAAACATCAGATTCATGCACTGAATAGCCTGACCAGAGGCGCCTTTGGTTAAATTATCTTCAACAACCAGAACGACCACCCTATTGCCACCGTTGGGGCGATGCACTGCGATTCGACAATAATTAGAACCTCGCACCGACCTAGTCTCCGGACAGCTGCCTGCTGGCAGAACATCGACAAAGGGCTCGTCGCTATAAGCTAGCTCAAATAATGCCTGCACATCGACTTTCGGGTCATTCAGATTAGCGTAGAGCGTGGTATGTATACCTCTATTAATTGGCAACAGATGAGGCACAAAGGTTAAGCCCACCGATTTGCCAGCCATCGCTGCCAACTGCTGCTCAATCTCCGGTTGATGTCGATGTCCCGAAGCAGCATAAGCTTTAAAGCTATCACTCACTTCAGGCAGTAAATTAGCAATATTTCCCTGCCTGCCCGCACCACTGACACCAGAGGCGGCGTTAGCAATCAAATCGCTACTATCGATACAGCCCGCCTGTAACAACGGCATAAGCCCCAGCTGTACGGAGGTAGGATAACAGCCGGGACAAGCCACTAAGTCCGCGTCAGCTATTGCGCTGCGATTGTACTCGGGCAATCCATACACTGCTGTTGCTACCAACTCAGTCGCTTTATGAGGCTGCCCGTACCATTGCTCCCAAACAGCAATATCTCTAATTCTAAAATCGGCAGAAAGATCAATAACTTTGGTACCCGTTGCCAAAATAGCCGGCACGGTACTTTGCGCGACACCATGGGGGGTGGCAAAAAATACCACATCGCAATCAGCCAGTAAGGCAATATCGGGCTCGACGAATGCTAAATCAACAATACCTCTTAGGTTCGGATAAAGCTGGGCAACAGGCACACCCTTTTCTCCGCGCGATGTAATCGCAACTACATCGGCACTAGGATGCATGGCTAACAGGCGCAGTAACTCTGCTCCGGTATACCCTGTTCCCCCTACAATACCAACTTTCACTAACTGAGCCTCTCTTTTGCATGTCCAGAAATGTTTTAGCCGCTTATAATACCCCATAAAACGCCATCCAGATATTGCAAAAAGGTCTGGATCGCTGAAACTTGCAGATCAAAGAGGTCAATAATGTACAAATGGGTACTCGCTTTTCATATTATTGCGGTTATTTGCTGGTTTGCAGCACTGTTCTATCTGCCACGACTGTTTGTTTACCACGCCATGTCAGAAGATAGCATTAGCATTGAGCGCTTTAAAATAATGCAGCGCAAACTCTACCGAGGCATCGCCAACCCCTCAATGATTGCCACAGTGATACTTGGCATTTGGCTAGTCACCATGGCTCCAGAAGCTTATTTGCACCAGACTTGGTTTAAATTAAAAGTTTTTTTTGTCGTATTGCTGATTATTTACCACCACCTCTGTCTTGGTCATATGAATCAATTGGCAGCGGATCGCAGCGATAAGTCTCATATCTATTTTCGCGTTTTTAATGAAGTCCCCGTGCTATTTCTCGTCGCCATTGTGATTTTAGTGGTAGTACAACCCTTTTAGCCTTAAAGGCAATTGCTATTAAAGAGGTCAACAAGCCTGCTCTGTGGAGATCGCTGACAAGCCTACGAATCCGGTTATGGTGGCCTGTGCTTTGCCCCTGTAACCTGCGATCCGCCAGCATCATTCTGTCGTAACAGAAGACCTATAATGAAGCGACTAACGAGTTTGTCACAGATTAATCTTCATTTATCGCCTTGTTAAAGAGTTGCCAGAATAGCTTCCGACTGGCTAATTAAGGATAATGCCGGTTGTCATTGCCGCCTAGATCGTTTACTTTCAGGAAAAATTTTAATGTCCGAATCAATACCTTCATCCCCGCGTTCACAGCAACTTTTTGAGACTGCCAAACAGCATATTCCCGGTGGTGTTAATTCACCGGTACGTGCCTTTCGTGCCGTGGGCGGCACCCCCTTATTTTTTGAGCGTGCCAGTGGTGCCTATATGTTCGATGCCGACGGCAAGCGTTATATAGATTACGTATTATCATGGGGCCCAATGCTTCTGGGACATGGGCATGAACAGGTATTGACAGCGATCCGCTCACAGTTAGATAAGGCCATGACATTCGGTACGCCAACTGAACTCGAAATTAAGTTGGCGGAAAAAATCTGTTCCATCGTGCCCGGCATGGACATGATTCGCATGGTTAACTCTGGCACTGAGGCAACCATGAGTGCCATTCGTCTAGCTCGCGGATTTACCGGTCGAGATAAGATTATTAAATTTGAGGGCTGCTATCATGGTCATTCGGATTCGCTGTTAGTTAAAGCGGGTTCTGGCGCGCTGACACTGGGTGTGCCGAGCTCCCCAGGCGTCCCCGACTGTCTCGCTGATCATACCGTGACGCTGTCCTATAACGATATCGATCAGGTCAAACAGGCCTTTACTGAAATAGGCGATCAAGTTGCCTGCATTATTGTCGAGCCAGTGGTTGGCAATATGAACTGTGTACCACCTATCCCCGGTTTCCTTGAAACTCTGCGCGAATGTTGTACAACCAGCGGAGCTTTGCTGATCATTGATGAAGTGATGACGGGGTTTCGTATCAGTCAGCAAGGCGCCATCGGCCATTATGGAATTGATGCAGACCTGATTTGTCTTGGCAAAGTAATTGGTGGAGGTATGCCCGTCGGTGCCTTTGGCGGCAAACTTGAAATCATGCAACAGATCGCACCATTGGGGCCTGTTTATCAGGCTGGTACATTGTCTGGTAACCCAGTGGCCATGGCCGCGGGACTAGCCACCTTGGAATTAATTTCTGAGCCCGGGTTTTTAGACCCTGTGATTGAACGCACCAACAGACTGGCAACCGGATTGGTAGAGCGAGCAACGACGGCAGGTATTCCAATGACAAGTAACCATGTAGGGACCATGTGGGGTATCTTCTTCTCAGAGGAAGCTAAAATTATTAATTACAATCAAGTGATGCAATGTGATACCGAGCGTTTTGCTCGCTTTTTCCACGGTATGCTGGAGGAAGGTATTTATCTGGCGCCAGCATCTTATGAGGCGGGCTTTACTTCCGCAGCACATACAGATCAGGATATTGAGGACACCCTAAATGCCGCGGAGAGGGTCTTTGCGCGGATTTAAAACTGCAGATACTGCTTTCGTACTATAATCGCGCCATCTAGTTGCCAATAGAAAACCGCCTAGCGGGAGATAATATGAGTTTTAACAGTAGCCGCGCCCCCTACCCATACACCCGTATGCGTCGCCTGCGGGCTAACGAATTTTCGCGCCGCCTTGTCCATGAAACCACGCTGAGTGCCGATGATCTTATTTTGCCGGTATTTGTCATCGAAGGAACCGCGCAATCTGAAGCCGTGATATCAATGCCGGGGGTTAATCGACTATCAATTGATTTATTGGTTAAAGAAGCCAAAGAAATTGCCGCTCTGGGAATTCCAGCCATCGCCTTATTTCCTGTTATTAGTCAGGATAAAAAATCTTTGATGGCAGAAGAAGCTTATAACCCAGAAGGTTTAGTTCAGCGCGCGGTGCGAGCCATTAAACAGGCAACCCCTGAACTAGGCGTTATCACCGACGTCGCGCTCGATCCATTTACCAGTCATGGACAAGACGGCATTATCGATAGCGAAAGCGGCTATGTAATCAATGATATTACCAATGAAACACTGGTTAAGCAGGCGCTCTCCCACGCTGAAGCCGGCGCAGACATTGTCGCCCCCTCAGATATGATGGATGGGCGCATTGGTGATATTCGCGAAGAACTTGAAGATCAAGGCTTTGTTAACACGCTGATTATGGCGTATTCAGCTAAATACGCTTCCAGCTATTATGGTCCTTTTAGAGACGCCGTAGGCTCAGCTGACAATATTGCCGGTGGCGACAAGAAAACCTACCAAATGGACCCAGCTAATAGCGATGAGGCTCTCCATGAATGCGCCCTAGACTTGGATGAAGGCGCAGATATGATTATGGTCAAGCCAGGCATGCCCTATTTGGATATTGTGCATCGCGTAAAGCAGGAGTTAAAAGCCCCTACCTTCGTGTATCAGGTTAGCGGTGAGTACGCCATGCACTGTGCCGCATTTAACCATGGCTGGCTTAGTCGCCAACAGGTTATTTTAGAGTCTTTATTAGCATTCAAGCGCGCCGGTGCCGACGGCATATTAACCTACTTTGCAAAAGAAGCAGCACAGCTGTTAGCCAATGCGGATGCATAATAATCTTGCGCCTCGATAAAGCCATTAGCAATGCCACGGACCTATCTCGCACTGATGCCAAACGTCTCATTAAGCGCGGTGTGGTAACGATAGATGATAATATTTCGCTTAATGCGGCACAAAAAGTCGGTTGCGATCAAGTGGTTGCTGTTGAGGGCTCTGCGATCATCAGGCCCCAAGGGCGATACTTTATGATGAATAAACCGGCAGGTGTGGTGTCCGTCACCAAAGACCACAACAACCCTACCGCTATTGGTCTGATGTATGAGCATCGCAGTGAAGAACTTCAGATTGCTGGTCGTTTGGATATTGATACCACTGGGTTGATACTGATCACCGATGATGGTCAATGGAACCACCGCCTGACCTCACCTCGTTCCGACTGCGCCAAGATATACCGAGTGGAGCTTGCACAGCCCATCGCCGCTGACTATGAAATGAAACTCGCCGAAGGTGTATTGCTTGACGGCGAAAAACATCGTTGCCGGCCCGCCACCATGACTCAAATTGATGACTATCATCTGACGCTAGGTATTGCCGAGGGCAAATACCACCAGGTTAAACGTATGTTTGCTGCCATGGGAAATCATGTGGTCAGCCTGCATCGGTTTCAAGTGGGCGATATTGTTCTGGATACTGATCTCGAATCAGGCGACTATCGACCACTGACCGAATCAGAAGTCGCTTCAGTAGGATGAATACTTCTCAGGTTACAGATCGGAGCGTGGATCTACTCTTGCAAGAGCTTTTTCGAATTGACGGTAACGTGCTGTTAGTGGCAGACGAAAATTGGTGTCAGGCTGATTGGCTTTCAGCCATCAATGCAACCGCAGGGAAGGTGACTTTAATTAGCAATCGCTTTGACATTGCGCGCGATGCAAAGGCCGCTGGGATACCCAGTCATTTTAATGATTTCGATTTTTCTGACTTTCCCCCAAGCCACTTTGACGCGCTGCTTTTCCGCATATCTAAGGAACGGGCGAGTAGCCATCATGTTATTAATCAGGCCGCTGTGCTCTTAAAGCCTGACAGCGAACTTTTACTCAGCGGTGAAAAAAACGAGGGAATAAAAACCTACGTCAAGCAAGCCTGTCAACTTTTCGGTGATAAAACTGGCACCCAAAAAAATGGCCTTAGTTACTTGGGATCAGTCAGCTTGCGCAGTGCCAATGCAAGCCTATTAGATGATAAGAATTATCCTCAGTTGCGTCCGATCACAGTGAACTTACAAATGAGTACTGATAGGCAATATATCAGTAAGCCTGGGATCTTTGGCTGGAACAAAATTGATCGTGGCAGCGCCTTCCTTATTGAACACTTGTCGCCGTTTTTAAGCCGCTACGATAACGCGCCAAGGTCATTGTTGGACCTAGGATGTGGCTATGGTTATCTTGGCTGCGAGGCCAGTCGGCATCCCTTCACATCAATAACAGCCACCGACAATAATGCAGCAGCGTTAGCAGCGGTAAAAGAAAACTTTTCTCAGCTGTCCCACCCCGACTGCCACGTTGTAGCCGCGGATGCCGGTGACCAGCTCAATCAATTGTTTGACACTATACTGTGCAACCCCCCATTTCATCAGGGCTTTACTGTAGATGATGCACTGAGTGTCAAGTTTTTGTATAACACCAAACGATTGTTATCTTCGATAGGACAAGCGCTATTTGTGGTAAATAGTTTTATTCCTCTGGAATACAAAGCAAAACAGTACTTTAGCCACGCCGATATTCTAGCCAACAATGGCTCGTTCAAACTGGTTGCTCTGCGTCAATGAAAGCGCCAAAGCGACTCCAGCCGCTTATTGAGGATGGATTAATTGACGAGGTTATTGGTCAACTAATGAGCGGCAAAGAAGCCGTTGTCTATACGGTTCGCAGTGGAACTGAAATACGTTGCGCTAAAGTCTATAAAGAAGCAACTAAACGCAGTTTTAAAAAGGCCAGCCAATATCAAGAGGGACGTAAAGTTCGCAATAGCCGTCGCGCCCGAGCAATGGAAAAAGGGTCCAAATACGGCCGCAAACAACAGCAGGAAAGCTGGCAAAATGCTGAGAGTGATACATTGTATTTACTCGCCAATGCTGGCGTCAGAGTGCCCAAGCCCTATGGCTGCTTTGATGGTGTTTTACTGATGGAATTAGTAACCGACGACAGCGGCAATGTTGCACCCCGCCTAAGCGATGTCGCGATGAGTGCCGAACAGGCAATGGAAGACCACAGGCTAATGATGGACTACGTAGTACTTATGCTATGCGCTGGTATCGTTCATGGCGACCTGTCTGAATTTAATGTTCTAGTAGATGATTATGGACCAGTGATCATTGACCTTCCGCAAGCAGTCAATGCCTCTGCCAACAACCATGCCGAATCTATGCTTTACCGTGATGTTGCTAATATGACGCAGTATTATGGCCAGTTTGCTCCTGAACTCCTTACATCACAGTATGGCAAAGAAATTTGGTCGCGCTATGAAGAGGGCACACTGCGACCTAATATGGCGCTTTCTGGCAAGATTACATTGTCTGACCAACGTTCAGACGTTGATGCTGTACTTGAAGAAATCAAGGCAGTGCTGTTGGAAGAGCAAAGACGCCAACAGCATATAGAACAATAGTTGGCTAAAATCCGCTTAGAATAGCGCGTATCCGCTCAGAATAATCCGACTCAATCAACTAATCCCCATAG
>CBFHVP010000049.1:0-12185 GCA_965659315.1 uncultured Porticoccaceae bacterium
CACTTCGATGTCGAGATTATTGCGATTCGCAAAGCGAGCGACGAGGAAATATCCCATGGCCATGTTCATAGCGACAGTGGCTGCCATCAGTAGGCCTGCGATTGCATGATAGATTTTAGCTGGATGCAGATTATCCTTACCGGACTTATTTTTGTCTGGAGCGGCTTTGTGCGCTCTGGGCTCGGTTTCGGTGGCGCTCTGTTTACACTACCGTTTCTATTGCTGATCCATGACGACCCGTTATTTTTTCTACCAATAATCTCCCTTCACCTACTATTTTTTGCCGGTTTAACGGTGGTGCAAGCCGAGCGCAAAAAAGGCACCTCCGAGAATAGCCCAACCGTTAATTGGGCCTTTGTCCGCTATGCCCTGTTAATTATGCTTATTCCTAAATTAGCTGGCGTTATCGGTCTATTAATGCTGCCCACAGCATTGATGAATATTATTATTTATCTACTTATCGCCGGTTACTCGATCAGCTACATTATCGCTAGACCAATGCAAAGCAATAGTCGCAAGGTCGATGTGCTACTGCTAGTTATAGCCGCCTATATTAGCGGCACATCCTTAATAGGCGGCCCATTGGTGATCGCCGTCGCCATGCGACATATTAAACCCCATGAGTTTCGCAATACCTTATTTGTTCTGTGGTGGATACTGGTCAGCATCAAACTGACGGCCTTTGTGATTGCCGGTGTCGATATACAGCTGATGAACTCATTACTGCTTTTGCCGTTCGCCGCCTTGGGGCATCTTATCGGTCATAAATTCCACGATCAGTTATTGCAGCGCGATAGCCGCCACTTCTACCAACTATTGGGTTGGGTATTATTGGCGACTAGCTTTATCGGTATGTTTCAGGCCTTTGGCTAAATTCCGCTAGTCGCTAGTGACCGAATGATATTGAGGTCTGTGACTAGGAATAAAACGTGGTTGTTTTTTCAAGTGGATCGCGCTCAGTGCGGAGGTTATTAGCATTATCTGACTCATCCACATAGCCAAAGGACAGTCCCAGCAATAATTTAAAATTACTTGCAATGCCGAGCTCCTCGCGCACTAAATCGGGGAAGCAACTCACCGACGTCTGCGGGCAGGAACCGATGCCGGCATCTGCCATGGCCAGCATCAATGTCTGAGAATACATGCCCACATCGCCGGCTAGGCGGACAAGCTCCGGGAATTCGTCGGTAACAAAAATAAAGGCGATATGCGGAGCATCAAAAAATTGGAAGTTGCGCATCCATGACCAAGCACGTTTCTTATGGTCGTCTCTTGTTACACCCTGATGTTCCCAAAGTCCCACAGCTGAGCAGATTTGGCGTGACTTATAGTCACCGGTAAACTTGCCCTGCCACGGGAAATCTGGATTGCCCGCCGTATCAACTGCGGCTCTAGCCACCATTTTCTCACGCATACGATCACAGGCTGCGCCGGATAAAACATGCACATGCCAAGGCTGCACATTGCAGTTGGAGGGAGCCCAATTCGCCGTCTCGAATATAACGTTAAGCGTTTCCTTATCAATCTGCTGGGGTAAAAAACCACGAAAAGAATGTCGTGCACGTACTACTTGATTAAATTCCATAACAACCCCTTAGGTAGTCTCTTGCGCCAGATTATCAAACAGAACTGTAGCAAAGCCACCAACGCTTTGCACAAAATAAAGAGCCCCAAAACATCTGGGGCTCCCTACCAGGGTTAAACAGGTTGTCTACGAAGCATCAAAATAATCTACTGGCATAGCCATCACAGAGTCTAGGTTGGCGCCAATGGTTTTGGCATGAACATCGGCCTGAGGTAGCATACGCTCAAAGAAAAATGCTGCAGTATGAAGCTTTTCCTCCAAGAACTTTTTATCGCCTTCACCCGCCTTTATTTGCGAGCGCGCAACAGTGCTCATCTTGGCCCACATAAATGCCATAAAGGCATAGCCGGAAAACATCAAGAAATCGACCGAGCCGGCACCGACCGCATCAGGATTTTTCTTACCCTGCATGGCCAGTCGATAACCTAAAAACCGCCATTTCAATGCGAGCTTGGTTAGGGTCCAGGCCTGCTTGCGATCGGCTTTACTGCCCTTGCGCCATACCAGAGACTGTGCCGCAAAAGAAAGCATTTCACCGGTGAAGATCTTTAACTGCTTAAAGCGATCCAGCAGTACTTTACGCCCGACCAGATCCAACGCCTGAATGCCAGTCGTGCCCTCATATAAAGTGGCAATGCGGCTATCGCGCAAAATTTGCTCCATGCCCCACTCCTTGATATAGCCATGACCGCCAAACACCTGGACACCATGATTGGCTGCGACCACACCCAGTTCAGTGATAAAACCTTTTAGAATCGGCGTACAGAAGCCTAAACGTTCCTCGGCTTCATCTCGGCTCTGCTGCGTTTTGCCACCAACGTAGAGGTCGGCAAATTGGCTGGCATGGGTCACCATAGCGCGGCCACCTTCGGCAATAGCGCGCTGAGTTAACAGCATACGTCGCACATCAGGGTGCGACACAATTGGGTCCGCTGGACCATCCGGATTTTTCACCCCAGACAGCGAACGCATGGCCAAACGCTCACGGGCATATTTAGAGGCACCCTGATAAGACCGCTCGGCCGCAGCTGAGCCCTGGCTAGCCGTGCCTATTCGCGCCACATTCATATAGGTAAACATTGCGCTAAGGCCGTCGTGGGGTTCACCAATAAGAAATCCGGTGGCATCATCGAAATTAAGCACGGCGGTACCGTTACCGTGAATGCCCATCTTGTGCTCAATAGATCCACATCTAACGCCATTGCGCTCACCCACCGAACCATCCTCTGCCGGCAGGAATTTGGGAATAATAAATAGCGAAATACCTTTGGTTCCAGCAGGTGCATCGGGCAACTTAGCCAATACAATATGCACAATATTATCGGTCAGATCATGCTCACCAGCACTGATGAAAATTTTGGTGCCATTAACTTTATAGCTACCATCTTTATTGGGTACCGCTTTGGTCTTCATTTGCCCAAGATCGGTTCCACAATGGGGTTCAGTTAAGCACATGGTGCCGCTCCAAGTGCCACCAATAAGCTTGGTTAGATAGGTTTGCTTTTGCTCTTCTGTGCCGTGGTCTTCCAACGTCGCGATAGCGCCCTCACTGAGCCCAGGGTACATAGCCCAGGCCCAATTCGCTGAGGTAATCATTTCATTTATCGCACTGCTAATCGACGAGGGCAGTCCTTGACCGCCCATTTCTGGGCTACCACTAAGTGAAGTCCAACCTGCCTCAATATACTTGGCGTAGGCTTCTTTAAAACCCGCGGGTGTGGTGACAACGCCATCATCCCAAGTACAGCCAACATCACCCGATTGATAGAGGGGCGCCAATTCAACATCACTGAATTTTGCCGCTTCGGTGAAAATCGCCTCGAGCATATCTGGTGTAGCCTCTTCGCCACCTTTTACATTCTTATAGTTGGCTTGCATATCCAAGGCGTCGTTGAACAAAAATAGATAGTCTTGTAGTGGTACTTTAAAATCTGACATTGTAATTTTCCTAAGTTATAACACCATCTAGGTGGGCTTGATCGCCACCTATGTTGAATAGAGAAAAGCGTCGCTGACCCTGCCTAACCCCAGTGTAGAACTGTACCTGTGAGGGCAAAAATAGCGGACGATGAAAATCCACAGCGACTGAGTAGCCGTAGTCGGGTAAATGTTTATCCATTGCTGCAAGGCATCTGGCCTTGCTCCACATTCCGTGAGCGATGGCCTGCTTGAAGCCAAATAGCTTGGCCGTAAGATCAGTTAGATGAATAGGGTTATAGTCACCTGAAACCCGCGCATAACGCCGCCCCAAATCTGACTCGGTTGACCACTGCTGAGGTTTGCCGTATTTCTTGATCACCGTTGTTTTAGTGCGCTCAATATCGGTTTTACAGCGATGCAAAAATGTTGACTCACTGGTCCATACCAGCTGATTATCCACCTCCAACTGAACATCAATATCCCATTCCAAGCCCTTAGAGGTGATGGTACTGCGACTGATCTTGGCGTTCATATCCAGCGACTGACTTGGATCAAAGGGCTGCAAAACCGAAATTTTATTGCGCAGATGCACCTGACCCATCGCTTTCATCGGGAATTGTTGCTGAACCAGGATATTTAACATAAGCGGAAACGCTAACATATGCAGATAGGTACCTGGCACTCCCCGCCCTTGCTCAAAGCCACAGAGTTGCCGATAGGCCTGCAAATGCTCTTGGTTTATGCAGAGCCCACTTGATTGAGCAGTTAACGCTGGCAGGCTGTCGCCGACGCGGTACCGGCCAGATTTGAACACCGCTTTGCCCATCAGTGCTGGAATACTTGGCGCACGCTGCGGCGTAGCGACCACCGGGGCCCCTTGTGAATCTGCTTTTGCTTGTTTTGACGAACTCATGCGCATCATAGTGGATAATTTCTCACTGTTATTCATTGGCAATAAAAAAACATCATTTTGTCATTTCGGTCAATTGTGTATGATACAGGTTTTAGTCGAGTCTTTTATATGACCGCACTCACGGATTCCGGCACATTAGTGCGTCTGGGCTACCAAGGGTTACTAAACCTCGGCGTCGATGCGGACGAGGTTTTGCGGCGTTCTGGTCTAAATCCGTCGCAGCTTTATCAAGCTAATTTGCGTACTCGATTCAGTGCCCAACCTAAATTTTGGCAAGCCGCAGTCGAGCTAAGTGGCGATTCCTGCATCGGCCTCCACGTGGGCGAAAAGATGCCGGTTTATAAAGGCCAGATCTTGGAGTATCTATTTCTGAGTAGTGCCACCTTCGGTGATGGCTTGCGCCGAGTACTTAAGTACCAACGCCTGATTAGTGATGCGTTGCACGGCCAGCTCCAAGAGCAACCGACTCCCTGTTTAACCAGCTATTTCTCCGACTACCAGTACGCGACTTCCCATCTTGCCGAGGCCATGGTGCTGGGGCTAATACGCTGTTTTCAATCGGTCACCGATGGTGCCTTTCAGCCGGAAAAAATCGTTTTTAACCATGCCCCCAACACCGATGAATCAGAGTATCAGCGCATATTTCAATGTCCCATAGAGTTTAATGCACCCTCATTCCAACTGTATTTCTCCGCTAGCTTGCTTAATCATAGGTCACTGCATGCCGAGCCAGAGTTACTCAACCTGCATATGCAGGCCGCAGATCAACATATGGTGATACTGCAGCAACAAGACCTTATTCTCGATGTACGCAGTCAATTGGCGAGCCTTCTTGAAAGTGGTGAGACTAGCCTCGAAAATGTAGCGGCACGACTCAACTGCAACCCAAGACATTTGCGCCATCAACTGGACAAAGCTGGCACCAGCTTCCAACGCCTACTCAATCAATATCGTCACTCACTAGCCAAACGGCTGCTGTCTGAGACCAATGAAGCGATCAGTGAAATCGTCTATCTCACCGGCTTTTCCGAACCCAGTACTTTTTATCGCGCATTCAAACGCTGGGAAGGTCTAACCCCTATCGACTATCGTAAGTCACAGTCAGGAAAGGCTGATTAAAAACCATCCTACTACTGCTTCTGTGCATTAATTTTTAGTAGAATGGGCGATTAAACTTACAATTCGTGGACTACCGACTGTCCAATCCGGAGTATTAACCCTAATGACCAACACACCTCATGCCGCATTTGAGCTATTGCGCGAACAAACCATTCCGTCGTTAAAAGTTCAATATCAGGAATACCGTCACCGTAAAACCGGTGCGCAACACATCCATTTAGCGGCAGACAATAAAGAGAATGTATTTTTGGTCGCACTGCGCACCGTACCTATGGACTCGACTGGCGTCGCCCATATTTTGGAGCACACCGCGCTCTGCGGTAGCGAAAAATATCCCGTGCGCGACCCTTTCTTTATGATGATTCGACGCTCGCTAAATACCTTTATGAATGCGTTTACCAGCAGTGACTGGACGGCCTATCCATTTGCCAGTCAAAACAAAAAAGACTTTAACAACCTACTTGGGGTCTATCTCGACTCGGTGTTTTTTGCTCGTCTGGATCCGCTGGATTTTGCTCAGGAGGGCCATCGCCTCGAATTTGCCGAGGCCAACGATGCCAATTCCGATCTATGTTTTAAAGGGGTGGTATACAACGAGATGAAAGGTGCTATGAGTTCGATTAACTCAATCCTGTGGCAGACCATGAGCAAGCATCTCTACCCCACAAGTACTTATCACTACAACAGTGGCGGTGAACCAGCAGATATTCCGGACCTCAGTTACGAACAATTTAAAGCGTTCTACCAAACCCATTATCACCCGAGTAATGCCATTTTTATTACCTTTGGCGATATTGCTGCTGGCGAACATCAACAGCAGTTTGAAGATCAAGCACTGTGCCGTTTTGATAAGCTCGACTGCCATATTGCAGTGAGCAATGAACAGCGTTACACCAAGCCCCAGTATTTTGAGGAAAGCTACGCCTACGATGAGGGAGAACAGGGGTCCACAGACAATAACACGCATATTGTTGTGTCCTGGCTATTGGGCGATTCAACTGATCTCGAAGCGACTATGCAAGCGCGCCTTCTGGCCAGTGTTTTACTCGATAACAGCGGTTCACCATTACAAAAAGCACTAGAGACAACCGATCTCGGCACCTCACCTTCACCCATGTGTGGCCTTGAAGACTCGCAAAAGGAATTGGCTTTCGCCTGTGGTATTGAAGGCTCCAATCCACAACATGCCGATAAGGTCGAGGCACTTATTCTCGATGTATTGCGCGATGTCGCTGAACAGGGCTTGCCCTTTGAGCAGGTCGCGGCAAGTCTGCATCAGCTTGAACTATCGCAGCGGGAAATATCCGGTGGCGGTTACCCCTACGGTTTGCACCTTATACTGACCAGTCTCACCAGTGCCACCCATCGCGGCGATCCCGTGTCTCTGCTTAATCTCGACCCAGTATTGGAAAAACTCCAACAGCAGATTACCGACCCCGAATTTATTAAATCACTGGCACGCGACCTTCTGCTTAATAATCAGCACCGTACCCGACTGGTACTAAAACCCGATAGCCAACTAGGCCGCCGCAAAGAGCAGGCAGAAAAACAGCGCCTCGCCGATATTAAAGCCAGTCTCTCTGATAGTGAAAAACAGGCCATTATAGAAAAATCTGCCGCGTTAAAAGAGCGTCAAGAAATGGAGGAAAGTTTAGACCTGCTACCCAAGGTTGGTATTGAAGATATACCGGCAGAGATAACCTATGCCGAAAAACAATCGCAACAGAGTAGCCCATTGCCAATCACGTGCTACAGTGCCGGCACTAACGGGGTAGCCTATCAACAAATTATTATGCCGATGCCGCAGTTAACGGAACAGCAGATGGACCTACTGCCGCTGTACAGCACTTGCGTGACTGAAATGGGCGTTGGTCAGCGTGACTACCAGCAGACCCAACTGTGGCATTCTTCTGTCGTTGGAGCCTACTCTGCATCTGCCTCAGTGCGCACAGATAAAGACAGTCTCGACAAACTGCATGGCAATATTAGTTTCAGTAGTAAAGGGCTATCAGGCAACCAATCGGCGATGACAGAACTGATGCAAGAATCGCTACTGCAGGCGCGCTTTGACGAGTTACCCCGACTAAAAGAGCTCGTCGCACAAATTCGCACCTACCGAGAATCCTCCATTACCGGCAATGGTCATGTGCTGGCTATGACCGCGGCCGCTAGCGGTTTATCAGCTCAAGGTTATCTTAATCAACGCTGGGGCGGAATGACTGGCTTGGGCTTATTAAAAGTATTGGATAAAAGCCTTGATAGCGATGCCGACACAGCGGATTTATCTGCGCAGCTGCAAGCGATTCACCAATTGGTATTGGCTCAGCCGCGTCAGTATTTACTGGTTGCCGAAGGACAACGACTCGACGAGTTTAAAGCAGTAATGCAGGCTCAATACGCCAGTGAT
Source organism: uncultured Porticoccaceae bacterium (assembly GCA_965659315.1). Lineage (GTDB taxonomy): Bacteria > Pseudomonadota > Gammaproteobacteria > Pseudomonadales > Porticoccaceae > HTCC2207. Next base: position 7,945 of record CBFHVP010000049.1, read on the forward strand.
GTCGCGCCCGCCGCCATCAATCTGATTGATTACCGGCCAACATTATCACCGGTAAATCACTGCTGGACTGCCAATACGCAGGTGAGCTTTTGCTCTAAAGCTTACCCGACAGTGCCAACCGGACACGCAGATTCTGCCGCTTTAACGGTACTGGGTGGCGTGTTACGCAATGGTTTCTTGCATCGCGCGATACGCGAACAAGGTGGCGCTTATGGTGGTGGCGCATCGCAAGATAATCAAAGTGGCGCCTTTCGCTTTTTCTCCTATCGCGACCCCAGAATTGCTGAAACATTAACTGATTTCGATAACGCCATTAATTGGTTGCAGTCACAAAGTCTCGGCTACGACAGAATTGAGGAGGCTATTTTGGGCGTTATTGGTGGCCTCGATAAGCCGGGCACGCCAGCCGGTGAGGCTATTCAGGCCTTTCACGCTGAACTGAATGGCCGCGGCAAAGCCTGCACAGAACAGTTTAGACAGCAAGTCTTGGCGGTGACTGAAGCCGATCTTAAGCGCGTTGCTAGCACCTATTTACGTCAAGAGGTTGCACAGACCGCGGTGATTACCAATGCTGACTTAGCAACAGGTACAAACTTGGAAATTATTAGTGTTTAAATGAGCAACTCAAACCGCGACAATTTATTTGCCAGCCCACTGGGTAATATCCCCAGTTTTGCCTTTGACAATTCAGTAGTCGAGGTTTTTCCCGATATGATTAGCCGCTCAGTGCCGGGTTATGAAACCATTTTGACCCATACTGGCGAGCTGGCTGACCGCTTTGTGCAACCCGATACTCATTGCTATGACTTGGGTTGCTCTCTGGGCGCCTCATCGCTGGCCATAGCTCAACGAATCGATGGCCGCGGCGCTAAAATTATCGCCGTGGATAACGCCAGCGCCATGGTAGAAAAATGCCAGGGAATTTTCGCCGATCAAGGTGGTAGTACCGATATTGAATTAGTACATGGTGATATCTGTGACATTGCTATTACCAATGCTTCATTGGTAGTAATGAACTTCACACTACAGTTTGTGCCGCTGCCTCAACGCTTGGCGCTGGTAGAGAAAATCTATCGCGGTCTTAACCAGGGTGGTTGTCTGATTATTTCCGAGAAGCTTAGTTTCGAACCTGCGGAATTAGATCGTTTGCTGATGGACCTCTACCACGATTTCAAACGCGCCCAAGGCTACAGCGATTTAGAAATCAGCCAAAAGCGCGACGCTATTGAGAATGTGTTAATTACGGAAACCATGGATACCCATATCAATCGACTTATGGGCTGCGGCTTTCAATCCGCAAGCCCATGGTTCCAGTGCTTTAATTTCTGCTCATTAATCGCCATCAAATAGACAGCGCATAAATCTCAGTCTATGACAGCAACTTAATCATTGATTTAACCATCTTGCTTATCCCAGGCGTATAAGGTGGATGGAGCATATGTGTGGAGCTAAATTTATCCACCAGCACGCTGCGTTCATGGGTAAACGCATTGAAGCCCCAGACGCCACCTGACTTACCAATACCACTATTATTGACACCGCCAAAGGGTAGGTTGGGGTGGAGAAAATGCATCATTGTTTGGTTAACACAGGTATCGCCGGCGCTAGTTTCCTGTAGCACTTTATCGGTGAACTTTTTGTCGCTGCTATAGATATACAAGGCCAAGGGCTTTGGCTTGTCGTTGACGTAATCAATCGCTTCATCAATCTCAGCAAAGGTGATAATAGGTAGCACAGGGCCGAAGATTTCTTCATCCATAATCATCGAATCTGCACTCATACCCTCAATCAATGTGGGCGAGATAAACTGGGTTTTTTTATTGGTCTCGCCACCCGTTAATACCACCGCTCCTTTGGCCCTAGCATCATCCAATAGGCGAGTAATACGGCCATGATGTGCTGCATTGACTATGCGACAATAATCATCATTATTAGCCGCATCATTGCCCAATCCATACTGCTTCTGAGCCGCCGCCGTGATCTCGGCGACAAGGGCATCCTTAATTGACTCATGAGCATAAATATAATCGGGGGCAATACAGGTCTGTCCATTATTGGAAAACTTACCATAGGCAATCGAGCGAGCAGCTTTTTTTAGGTTGGCTGACTTATCTACAATCACCGGGCTCTTGCCACCCAGCTCCAATGTTACCGAGGTTAAATTCTTCGCCGCCGCGGCCATCACATGTTTACCCACTGCCGGACTACCGGTAAAAAAGATATGATCAAATGGCAGACCGGTCAGATAACTGGCCACATCAGCCTCGCCTTCAAACAGGGCTACCTCTTCAGGCTTAAACGCCTCAGCAACAATCTCAGCAATCACTTTAGACATATTTGGGGTCATTTCAGAGGGCTTAATAATTACCGTATTGCCCGCCGCGATTGACCACATCATAGGACCAAACGTTAGATTAAAAGGATAATTCCACGGCGACACTACCAATGTGACACCCTTGGGCTCTTTAACAATTTGCGACTGTGTACCCATCATCGACAGTGTTGCACTCACTTTGACAGGCTTCATCCAATTCTTAAGTTGTTTGCGGATATGCTTGAGCTCAGTGACCACCGGCATAATTTCTGCCGCATCCACTTCCACCTCAGGCTTGCCAAAGTCTGCGGCGGCGGCCGCATGTATCTTGTCATACGACGCTTTAAAAACAGATTCAAATCGCGCTAAAACAGCCAGACGCTGTTTATAGTCTGATTTACGCAAAGCCAAGGCATGCTGTTTTTGCTGTGCAAATACAGTATCGATGGACTTCTTTACTGCGGCTTTTAATGCAGCCATTTTTTATCCCCCTCTCAAATATATTTTTAGTCGCTAAACAACGGTTATAAGAGGAAGTGTAACCTGTATCGTTAGCAGCAAGTAGATTTGCTAAGCATGGAAATCATTTAGTTGTGACCCCTGCGTTCACAATTTTTAAGTCTAATAATGTGGTGGCTTCTCATTTTGCGTAACACTGCTCTGCCCCGGCGACACCTGCTCAGTAGCGCGGTCCTGAAGCACTTCAACACGCTGCTGCATACTGCGATGAGCCTTAGTTAAAGCGTCTATCTCTTGCTGCTGGCGAAAAATCTCTTCCTCGAGTTGCGCATTGGCCATTTCTAGATAAGCCAGTTTCTCCTCGAATTCCTGCAACCGCTTTTCAGTCATTGTTGATCACTCCACTATCAACTCGCTTAAGGTTCACCACCATAGCGGAAATACCCTATAATTGCCCCTTCAAATTTCAGGCACCAGTATGATTCCTTCCCCACTAAACTACGACCTTTTGCTTTCTTGGTTAGAGGAATCACCGCTCTCAGACTGGGCGCAAGAACTACCGGCGCTATTGGCCCATCAGCTACGAGCCGAGCGTTGGGGCGATATGCCCGAATGGCAAGAAACACTAAAACGATTACCAGAAATAGACCCTCTTCATATTGAGCTTAAAGATCAAGTGCTGATTGGCGATCCCAGTTTGATGGACAAAGGGCGGCGGCTGGCCTTGCAAGCAACATTGATGGGGTTACACCCATGGCGCAAAGGCCCCTACAACCTGTTCGGCTTACCCGTTGATACCGAATGGCGCTCCGACTGGAAGTGGGATCGCGTTTTGCCCCATTGTCAGCCCCTCGACAATCGTCTCATTCTCGATGTCGGTTGCGGCAATGGTTACCACTGCTGGCGTATGCTTGGTGCCGGCGCAAAACGGGTAATAGGCATAGACCCCTCGGTAAAATTTGTTTTTCAATTTCATGCCATCAAACATTTTGCCGGCGCAGATTTACCTGTGGATGTATTACCTCTGGGTATAGAGCAACTGCCTAAAAACCTCTGCGCTTTTGATAGCGTCTTTTCTATGGGCATTCTCTATCACCGTCGCTCACCCATGGATCACTTGCGCGAACTCAAAGAACTGCTGCGCCCAGGCGGGCAGTTAATTCTAGAGACCTTGGTAGTTGAGGGACCAGAGGGCACGGTATTGGTGCCCGAGGGGCGCTACGCTAAAATGCCCAATGTGTGGTTTTTACCGGCGATAGATACCTTGCTCAGCTGGATGCGTAAAATGGGGTTGGTCAATCCGCGTATGGTAGATAGCACCGTTACCAGCACCGATGAACAGCGCGCGACCGATTGGATGCACTTTGAGTCACTGGAAGATTTTCTTGACCCAGATGATCACAGCAAAACCATCGAAGGTTATCCCGCTCCTGTTAGAGCGACTTTTATCGCGGAAGCGCCGTAAGTG
>CBFHVP010000050.1:0-11932 GCA_965659315.1 uncultured Porticoccaceae bacterium
ATATCGATCAACATGTATCCATTGCCTGTGAAATGCCCTTAAATACGCCTTTTAGAGCCTCTGGGGCCAATGTTATAGCGCTATTTGAGTGCTACTAAAGTAATCTGTTTCTTTCATCTGAGGTTAGCATCGGTGTTTGTAAGCCAAGTTTACGAGAATATAACACCGAATACATTAATACACTGCTGACATAGTGCCGTGTTTCTTTAAAGGGAATCAATGTCACCCAGACATCAAAGGGCAATTTGCCACCAGTTTTGCGCAGCCATTGATCGACGCGACTGGGGCCTGCGTTATAGGCCGCAGTGGCCAGGATGCGATTGTTGTCGAAACGTTCAAGTAGACCCTGATAATAGCTTGAGCCTATAGCAAGGTTGGTTGTTAGCTGATGCAATTGTTTTTTACTGCGGTACGGTATACGGTATTTTTTTGCCGTAGCTTTAGCCGTCGCCGGCATAACTTGCACGATACCCATGGCACCAGCGCTGGAACTGGCGCTGGGATTAAAGGCGCTTTCCTGCCGCGCCAAGGCAAATAGCAAATAGTCTGCAACGCCACTGCTATTGGCGGCAGTCTGAATCGATTGCTGGTAGGCCAGCGGAAACCTAATATCAAGATCATCCCAATACCTCGCAGTACCGAGGCTAGCAATCGCTTTGTTATGCCACTGCCATTGATTGGCTAAGACCGCGGCTGCCAACCAATCTTGGTATTGAAAGTCACTACTGGCTACCGCCCACTCGCGGTTGGCATCGAGATTATACCCATGGAAATGCAGCTCACGAGCACGGCGCATTGCCGGATTGGAGGCTACTGCGCGAAGCTGCTGTTGATCGACTACAAGTGATTGGTGATTAATGCTGTAGTCGACACCTATTTTGTCACTGGCGAGAAAACCATAAAAATCTCGTTCCTTGGCCAGATCGCCAGTCCGTTGCGCTAAGGAACTGTTCTGAGACTGGGTTGTATCTGCCGCGGCACTGCGGATGGCCCAATAGCGCCATAGTGATTTGCCCTGTAAATCCTCTGGTAGATACGATAGCCAAGTGCTTACCGTCGGCCAATCTAGCTGTGCTAAAGATTGCCGAATACGCCACTCGGCTAAACTGCCATCGAGTGTTTGGTTAAGCAGTTGCAGGTTGTCGAGATGGTAACTATCGGCGGCCTTTCGATGCCCCTGAGTGTAAAGATTTTTAATAATCGCACTGATTATTTTGCCCTGAGCGCTGTGACTAAATTCATGGCTAAGTTGGTAGCGAGTCCACAGTTTTAACGCAGTTTGCGCATTGCGCGGGGCCAAACGAATAAGACCATGTTCAAGAATCTTAGTCTCCTCTGGCGTTTTACTTGTAAAGTTATGACGCTGATTAATACTCCATGGGTTGCGATCGGCGGCGTAGTAGAGCTGATAGCGTTTTTTATAGTCGGGGCTGCGAAAAAAACGTTTTAAGTAGCGCGCTAACTGATAATTACGCTGAACCATTGCGGCATTAAATCGTTGCCATGCCAACTGCTCACTGATATGTCCCCCTTTAATAATAATGCCAAATAAACGATCGCAGGCTTTGGGCATAGAGCGTCCATTTACCCATACCGTTAGCCCTCCATTGATGGCTTTACTGTGATTGCCTAACCTGTGCTGCGCCAAATAGTAATTGCACTGCTGACTATAATTTGCCGTACTTGCACGATAGGCCTTATCGTAGGCAGCCCAGTAACCATGCTTGGCTAGATAGTCCAACCAGCGACTGCGCAGATGGGTTGCTTTAACGCTACCTGCGTACTCTGTCAGATAATCTGTGATCTCTGCGCGACGGCGATAGTGTAGGTTGGCGATAAGATCCGCATAGATCAGATAGGGGTAGAGAGGATAGTCAGCAAACCTATGGCGATATTGTCGCAGGGCCTGCCAATCGCCATTACGCACCATATTCATCGCCTTGCTATAGTTTTGGCGCTGCTGTGCTAAGTATTGTGCTGGTGATTCAGTGGCATTGGATTCGTTATTGAGCGACTCGCTTGGCAAATTATTGGCCGATACAGGATCCTGTTGCATTAACAACAGCAGTATGAGAGAAATAGATAGCGATTTTACTAAAGACATTGCAATCCTTGGTGGCCACAGAGCTAAATGGTTAACCTACCAACAAAAGTTACCAGTTTGCTGACAATAGTGCGAGCCGCACAGTTGTCTTGAAGCAGATGGTTAGCTGTCGGTGATTCTAACGGCAAGAACATCACAGCTAGCACCATGAAGAACAGAGTTGCTTGTAGAACCGAAGATCAGTGCTAGTCCATGTCGGCCATGACTGCCGACAACAATTAAATCGATATCTGTCTGCTTGGCCAAATTATGCATTTCTTGCGCCGGATGCCCGAGGATAATGTGTTGGTCGGGTCGCTCTACCGGTAGTTGCTGTGCAAATGCAGCCAAACGCTCTGTCGCCTGTTGCTGTAATTGGTTTTGCACGTCAGATAGATCTACGGGAATATCCCCACCGTAGGTGAACGCAAGAGGCTCAAGAATATGGCACAGCGATATTTTGCTATCACTATTAGCAAAAAGAAACTTGACCCGATCTATCACTTGCTGAGATTCTGTCGATAGATCCAAGCCGACTAACACGTGCTTATAGTTGGACATGAGCGTTTATCCTCGTTGTCGGTCATTGATAATGGCTTTACCCAGTAGATTGTAGCAGTTCGGTATAAATTTTATAAAGAGTAGTTAGACATGACATGGTTGTTAATACTGTTGGGTTTGGCATTGGTGATCTCGCCATTAATGTGGTTCAAACAATCGCCCCATCAGCAGCAAATCACAGAATTGCGTCGACTGGCAAATAGTCTGTTATTGCAGGTTAAGTTGCACCGGCGCCCAGACGCGCGCGACGATGAAATGCGACTTGAAACAGTCTGTTACCGCCTGCCTTGGACCGACACTGACTGTCGGCAGAATTGGGTGCTTCAGCGCTACAGTAGTCGTGGTTGGGAATCTCATTGTCAGGGATGGCATTGGACTGTCGATCAATCAAATGCTGCATTAGACGACACCTTGACCCGAGTGACTGCAGATGTGCCCGAGTCAGTCACGGCCCTTATCGCCAGTGATGCGGGTATTGGCGTTATTTGGACTGAGCAGGGAGGCGCAGATGATGTACAGAAAATTAACCAACTTTTAATGCTATTGCGACAGAAAGCTGAAGAAATTTGTTTGTGAAGCTTGACCAAAGGGCAGGCAAACACGTATATATGCGCACCTTGTCGTCAACAAAGTTGCTGCATTTGTCAGGTTGGAGCATCAATACGACGAAAAATTGGTATCGCTTTTTTTAAGGAATCGAAGCCCCTATGGGTAAATCTTTAGTTATTGTAGAGTCACCGGCAAAAGCCAAAACAATCAATCGCTATCTGGGTGATAGCTATGTTGTTAAGTCTAGTGTAGGTCATGTTCGCGATCTTCCCACCGGTGCCAGTCGTACCACGACGGACCCCAAAGAGCGCGCGCGTCAGGCCGCTATAACGCGAAAACTGTCGGCGGAAGAAAAGGTCATCCATAAACAGAAGAAGGCCAAGGCTCAGTTAGTCAAAAGTATGGGCATTGACCCTGAAAATGACTGGCAGGCTGAATATGCAACATTGCCCGGTAAAGAGAAAGTGGTAGCCGAACTCAAGAAGCTGGCAAAAAATGCAGACACTGTGTACCTCGCGACTGATATGGATAGAGAGGGAGAAGCCATTGCCTGGCATTTGACGCAGGTCATTGGTGGTGAAGATAGCCGTTTCAAACGTGTGGTCTTCAATGAGATTACCAAAAAAGCGATACGCACTGCATTTGAGGCTCCGGGAGAACTCAATACCAATAGAGTTGATGCGCAACAGGCGCGGCGTTTTCTCGACCGCGTGGTTGGCTTTATGGTGTCACCACTACTGTGGGCAAAAGTAGGTCGGGGCCTGTCTGCGGGTCGCGTGCAGTCGGTGGCGGTTAAACTGATTGTCGAACGCGAGCGAGAAATTAGAGCCTTTGTGCCCGAGGAGTATTGGACGGTCCAAGCCGATCTTGAAAACAAACAAGACAATGAAGAAGTAAAGCTGCGCTTTGATATCAAGAAGTTTCAGGGCAAGGGCTTTCGCCCCACCAATAAAGAGCAGACTGATTCGGCTTTGGCAACCTTGCGTGAGTCCGACTACCGCGTGAGCAAGCGTGAGGATAAACCGACCAAGTCTAAACCCTCAGCGCCCTTTATCACCTCCACCTTGCAACAGGGCGCCAGTACAAGACTGGGCTTTGGGGTAAAGAAAACTATGATGATGGCTCAGCGTCTCTACGAAGCGGGCTATATCACTTATATGCGTACGGATTCGACTAACCTCAGTGCCGATGCCGTCAATGCTTGTCGCGACTACATTCAGCAGCGCCACGGGGCAAAATATTTACCCGAGCAAGCCAATTCATACAGCAGTAAATCCGGTGCTCAGGATGCTCACGAAGCGATTAGGCCATCAAATGTGGATATCTCTCCGGGTGACCTCGGTGATATGGAAGTTGATGCGCGCAGGCTCTACCAGATGATTTGGCAGCAGTTTGTGGCTTGTCAGATGACGCCAGCGGAATTCACCGCCACAACAATTACCGTTGCGGCAGGGGACTATGAGATGCAGTGCAAGGGTCGTGTAACTCGCTTTGATGGTTATCTATCCGTTATGCCGGCGCGAGATGAGGATGATGAATTGCCAGATCTTCAGACTGGCGATGCGATGAGTTTATTGGCTCTGATTCCACAACAGCACTTTACCAAACCTACGGCGCGTTATTCAGAGGCGGCATTGGTGAAAGATCTTGAAAAGCGTGGCATTGGACGCCCATCCACCTATGCGGCGATTATTTCTACGATTCAAGATCGCGGCTACGTACGTATTGAGAATAAACGTCTCTATGCGGAAAAAATCGGTGATATCGTTACCGATCGGCTGGCGGAAAATTTTACCGATCTAATGGACTATGGTTTTACCGCCACCATGGAAGAGCAATTGGATGATATTGCCGAGGGTAAGCTCGATTGGAAACAGGTGCTCAATCGCTTTTACGGCGACTTTAATCAGAAGCTTAATAGTGCGCAGAATGAAGAGGGGGGCATGCGTCCCAACAACCCCTCTGCCACTGATATTGAATGTTCTAAATGTGGTCGCCCGATGATGATTAGAACCGCGGGCACCGGTGTGTTTCTAGGCTGTTCCGGTTACTCACTGCCGCCCAAAGAGCGCTGTAAGCACACGGCAAACCTTACCGCCGGTGATGAAGCGGTCAATATTGAAGAGGACGATGAAGCAGAATCCAAGCTGTTGCTCCACAAGCACCGTTGCAAACTGTGCAACACCTCTATGGACAGTTATCTCTTGGATGAAACTCGCAAACTGCATGTCTGTGGTAATAATCCGGATTGTAGCGGTTATGAAGTTGAATTCGGCCAGTATGTGATTAAGGGCTATGAAGGGCCGGTGCTTGAATGTGATAAATGTGGCAGCGAAATGCAGTTAAAGACCGGTCGTTTTGGTAAATACATTGGTTGCACCGGAGAGACTGCCCCGGGGCAACCTTGTAAGAATACCCGCAAACTATTGCGCAATGGTGAAGCCGCGCCGCCTAAGGTGGATCCTATTGCGATGCCAGAACTGCGTTGTGCCAAAGTGGACGATCATTATGTGCTGCGTGATGGCGCTTCGGGGATATTCCTGGCCGCCAGCCAGTTCCCTCGTCATCGCGAGACAAGGGCACCACTGGTAACCGAGTTATTACCCTACAAACAGCAGATTGATGCAAAGTATCAATTTTTGCTTGAGGCGCCGGCTTATGATCCCGATGGACTGCCTACGGTAGTGCGCTATAGCCGTAAAACCAAAGAGCAATATGTGCGTAGTGAAAACGAGGGCAAACCGTCCGGTTGGAGCGCGTTCTACAGTGATGGTCGTTGGGCTGCAGCGGAAAAGGGCAGTAATTAATCCAGTGGCGCTCTCCGTCTATTTATCTGCGGTGAATCAAAAATTACTGTTTGCTAGGCAGCTGATAGCATTACTCGATAGTGGCAAATCATCAAGGCAAGGAGCATTTAAGGATAGTCATCAGGTTGAGGCGATTGCCCAGTCAGTGGCGGTACAGCTTTACCAAGCTTGGCATTTTCATCTTCGAGACATCGCCAGTAACTACAAGTTGGCGTCTCCGGACAATGTGACAAGTGCAGAGGTGTTGGTGGAAATGCTGGCGGCAGAGGGTAAATGCCCAGCCGAGGCCACTGAAATGCAGGCATTGGTGGCAGACAATGGCTCTTGGGTAGCCGAGCTGCTTAATGCGCAGACGCAGGTTTATGAGTTGCCAGTAATACGCAAGGCTGAGATGGATGTAGACCGTCTGCCGATGATTGCAATTGACGCCACCAATGCTGAAGGTGCTAAGCTTGTTGAATGGTCGTTGGAGCGCGCGCAATTGTGGCTGAGCCAATTACAAGAGCTGGTTGAACGGCAGCGTGATATGATGGTCGAGTTTTAATGTCAGCTGTCGATACCCTATAAAACGGTAAGTAAATTTTTTATAACGCAACTTATAACGCAACTTACAACGCAATGGATTTTTAATATGGCACTAACAGAGTTTGAATTGATTATGATGGATAATGGAGAAGTGGCGTTGCAGCGCTCCGGATCTGATGAGCCGCTAGTGCGTATTACTTTCTCCAAAGATGTATTGAGTTATCTTGATGGCAAACACGTCGATGTTGCTAAAAGCATGATGGACGCTGGTATCCAAACCGTGTTTGAAATTAATGAAGAGCGCACACCTGAGACAGTGGCTGATGATGAAGTGCGACACACCTTACACTAAGGCAATTATTCTAGTTCTCTAACGCCGCTATGGATAATACCGATATTCTTAAAACGCTGGCTGCACGACGAAAGGTTAGTTCCGCTCGCCAACATTTATTGCTGTGCACAGCGGGCAAATGTGCCTCGGTAGAGCAAGCCAATGAATCTTGGGATTACTTAAAAAAACGTATTCGTGAGTTAAATCTACTGGATGTGGAGTCGGGAGTTTATCGCTCCAAGGTTGATTGCCTGCGCATCTGTCGGCAGGGGCCAATTATGCTGAGCTACCCTGATGGCACTTGGTACCATAGCTGTACGCCGGAAGTGATAGAGACGATTCTTCAAGAGCATGTGCTCAATGGCAACCCAGTGACAAAATATTCTTTCGCTAACACTCAGCTTTAATCAGTCGGTTTGCTCTGGCGTTGTTGGAGAGCACAAAAAACTGACCAAGCCAGTATTAAATAGCAACCCTTACAACGCCTACGGCCAAACCTTCAATGGCAAAGTCCTGCGCTCTTAAATCAACCATAATCGGTGAGTAATCGCGATTTTCTGGTAATAGCTGAATCTCGTGTTTACTGCGGGTTCGTTTAAGACGTTTAACGGTAACCTCACCATCTACGCGGGCGACGACGATCTGTTGGTTTTCTGCTGTGGGCTGTTGATGCACTGCCAGCAGGTCTCCATCCATAATGCCCACATCGACCATGCTCTGGCCCTGCACGCGGAGAAAGTAATCAGCATGCGGGTGGAAGCTGCCGGCGGGCATTTCTTGATAGTCTTCGATATTTTGCTCAGCGAGGATGGGTTCGCCGGCGGCAACGCGGCCAACAATGGGAATACCATTAAATTGTTCGACCACTCGAATGCCTCTGGAGGCACCGGGTATCATTTCAATAACGCCTTTTTTAGCCAGCGCGCGCAGATGATCCTCTGCCGCGTTGGCGGAGCGAAAACCCAAGGTTTGAGCTATCTCGGCTCTGGTCGGGGGATAACCGGTCTCATCGAGATTATCTTTAATTAGGTCAAAAACCTGTTGTTGTCGCGCAGTTAGACGGTCCATAGGTAGATTCCTCTTTAGTTGCTGTGATTATATACAGTATTCTGTGTTTGGCAAGTGTGGGCTTTATTTCCTGCGGCGGGAGCGTTTGAAGTCACTAGATTCTGGTACCTAGGTTTGTCTGTGCAGGTATTTTGGTCCAGGGTGATTGACGAATATTTACACTGTGGACTGGTATTTTCTCTGTGCTGAGATTTATTAAATAGGTAAACTAGGAGTCTAACGTAGCCGCTGAGGCTTATTAATCAGTCTGCCTTACTAGGGAATTACAAAATGTCATATGGCCGCTTGATGCTCGATATTGCGGGACCTCAATTATCACCACAGGAAATTCAGTTATTGCAAAACCCACAGGTGGGTGGGCTGATTGTGTTTGCCCGTAATATTGAGTCTCCGGAACAGGTCGCGGCACTGTTGGCCGAGGTTAGGGTGGTTAACGAGCAATTGCTGATTGCAGTGGATCAGGAGGGTGGTCGGGTGCAACGGTTGCGTAAAGGATTTACCCGTCTGCCGCCAATGCAGTTGTTGGGTGATTTGCTGGGCAATGATCAAATCGATGCCTTGGCATTTGCTCGAGATGTCGGGTGGCTACTGGCCTCGGAAGTGTTGGCCTGCGGTTTTGATATTAGTTTTGCGCCAGTGCTCGATGTCGACAGGGATACCAGTAGCATTATTGGCGACCGCGCTTTCTCTGATGACCCGCAGTTGGTCACCGATTTTGGCAACGCTTTTATTCAGGGCATGCATAAGGCCGGTATGGCGGTGACCGGCAAGCATTTTCCCGGTCATGGTGGTGTGGTGGCTGATAGCCATCTTGAGGCGCCGGTGGATTATCGCTCTTGGCAAGCTGTTCTGGATCATGATCTAAAGCCCTTTTCAGCGCTGGCAAAGGACCTAGATGGAGTGATGCCGGCACATATGACCTTTCCTGAGGTAGACGCAGATTCTGTTGGCTTCTCGCAGTTTTGGTTGCAGCAAGTATTGCGTGAGCAGCTGGGCTTTAATGGCGTAATTTTTAGTGACGATCTGAGTATGAAAGGCGCTGATATTGTTGGTGGCTATCCAGATAAGGCCAAGCGCGCTCTGGATGCGGGATGCGATATGATCCTGGTGTGTAATTGTCCCGAGGGGGCGTTGGAAGTTGTGGAATTTATGCAGCATAACAATATCAGTCGCTGCGATAAAATTGCCACCATGCGCGCGAGGAAGTCGGTAGATTGGGCCGAATTAAAATCTAGTCGTAAACGGCAGCAAACCATTGCACTATTACAGCAGTTGATGGAGGCGAATTGATGGATAGCGTTGAAACATGGTTGATTAATCTAACCGGCGAGCAATATTTATGGATACTCGAACTGTTTGTTATTGTGCTGTTGGCACTGAGTCTGGGTTATTTGGTTAATCGAGTTATTGATCGTCTTGAAACGCAGGCGAATAAATCTCTGACAGTGTGGGATGATGCTTTAATTGAGGCTTGTCGCAAACCGGTGATCTGGCTGATTTGGATCTTGGGGGTTAACTTTGCTGCCAGCATCGCGGCACAGAAAATGGACTCGCCGGTGCAGGCGCTGATTGATCCGATTAACCGTCTGGCGCTTATTTTTCTAGCGACTATTTTTATTACTAGCTTTATTAAGCGCGCTGAGCGCAATTTACTCCACCCCGATTATATGGCCAAGCCCATTGATGCCACTACGGTGCGTGCAGTGGGTAAGTTATTGCGCGCGGCGGTGATTATCACCGCATTATTGGTCGCTATGCAGCTGTTTGGTTACAGTATCTCCGGCTTATTGGCATTTGGTGGTATTGGTGGTATCGCGGTTGGTTTTGCGGCTAAGGATCTACTGGCTAATTTTTTTGGTGGGCTGATGATTTATCTTGATCGGCCTTTTTCGGTGGGGGATTGGGTGCGTTCACCGGATAAAGAGATTGAGGGAACGGTCGAAGATATTGGCTGGCGTTTGACCAGAATTAGAACCTTTGATCAGCGACCGCTGTATATTCCCAATTCCGTTTTCGCCAGTATCTCGGTAGAAAATCCATCACGTATGACCAACCGCCGAATTTATGAGACGGTGGGTATTCGTTACGCTGATATCGGTTGTATGGAGAGTATTGTCGATCAGGTCACGACCATGCTCTGCGAGCACCCTGAGATTGATGCAGAGCAGATTATGATTGTTAACTTTAATGCGTTCTCGGCAAGTTCAGTGGACTTTATTATTTATACCTTCACCAAAACCACAGAATGGGTCAAGTTTCATCATGTTAAACAGGATGTGTTGCTTAAAGTGGCGCAGATTATTGAGGCCAATCAGGCAGAGATTGCATTCCCTACCTCAACTTTACATATTGATCGACACAATGAGCCCGCAGATTTGGCTGCGCTGGTTGCGGGTTCCAATAAAGCTGTTGAGTAATGATTAAGCCTGTGTTTTTCTCTGTAGCCTCTGAAAGAACGCTGTGTGAGGATATCTGTCGCCAAGCGACTATTTGATTATTTATTGATAGCGGGAGTGTAATGCGTTTACCGATCATTGTGCTTATTTGTTGTAACCTCTGTGCCTGCCTCGGTGCTCCCGAGGGCGTCGTGCCCGTCAAGAATTTTGATGTCGATCGCTATTTAGGCGTCTGGTATGAGGTGGCGCGTCTCGATCACTCTTTTGAGCGCGGTCTCGATGCGGTGTCTGCGGAGTATTCCATGCGTGATGATGGTGGTCTGCGGGTAGTAAATTCTGGTCGATCGGAAGCTACGGGAGAGAGAGAGCAGGCGGTGGGGCGGGCCTATTTTGTTGAGGCTGAGGATAGCGGCTATTTAAAAGTGTCATTCTTTGGGCCGTTCTTTGGCTCTTACATTATTTTTGATCTAGATCGTAAAAATTATCAGCATGCCTTTGTTGCCGGTAATACCACGGATTATCTGTGGCTACTGTCGCGCACACCCGAAGTCTCTGATCAGGTTATGCAGGATTTTCTCGAGCAGTCTGCTGCCTTGGGCTTTGATACTGAGGCGCTGATTTTTGTCGATCATGGTGACAAGGGATAAAGCGAGTCAGTGGCTCAGGGGTCGATGGTCTCGCCGGTTTCGCCACTCTCATCAGTTTCGTTAGCCTCAATGGCCTCGTCCGGCAATGGGTTTAACAGTGTCGGCTGATAAGGTTTAATGGTCACTATCGCGCCCATCTGAGGGTGATCGATATAGTAGATTTCATCTTCATCAATACGCTTTGACCTATTTAGAACCCATACTGAGGCGACGGGATATTTATTATCTCGATTGTGCTCGGTGATTAATAGCGGCGCTAGATCATCGACCGGGTTGCTTAGATCGAGCGGTTTAGCTTGCTGTGCTGCCGGATATACCAAGTCAGTAATGGGCTGGGCTGAAGCGATATTATTAACTTGGTTGCTGTTGCTTATCGCTGTTGATTGCAGTGTTTCCTCAGCGGCATCAAGAGATTCAAATGCCGTATCAATATTATGCAATACAGGGTCAAGGCCGTTAAGTTGAATATCGCTAAAGGCTTCACTCAATTCAATCTCCGCTTCTAGGGTCGGCGCTTTAATTGGAAAATCTGGCAGTTCAATCAACTGAGCATTATCGTCAGCAAATTCCAGTAGCCACAGATTGGGTTGAAAATGTAAGAAGCGCGATTTGTAGAAGCGCAATGCGCCTTCAATTTGATAGCGGCCCTTAAGACTTTGACCGGCTTTTATAATAACCCATGGATCCACATCCTCACCCTGTGCAGGAAACCGCCAAGCTTGATGAAAGACGACATTATATTGTCTGCGATCCAGCGCGGTGGCACTTTCATTAAGGTCGCGGAATTCGCGATCAAGTAGCCGGAAAGGCGCTTCGTATTGTGGCTCATAGTCGGAAACAGCGTTGTCGAGATCAGAGTACATACCATTGCCAGACTGGTTATCGGGGTCAAAAGACGTGCTGCCCTCGCTTTGATTGCCTAGCACTGGGTCTGGCACGCTGACCAGCGGAATCAGGCGTTGACC
>CBFHVP010000051.1:0-11903 GCA_965659315.1 uncultured Porticoccaceae bacterium
GATATACCGACGAGAGTCACGATTTCGCAGGCTGCTCTCGCGACCTGAATGGCGATACCAATATTTTTCAGGTATGGAACTTTGCTTTTGGAACAGCGCATGGAGCAGGTGATTGCGGAACATATATCCAAGAAACCGTCACCGTTTATGCGGATGGCACGGTTGAAGGAGATGCAGTAGGCCCTCAAGGCGCTAAGAAAGTACTAGACGAAAACAATGTGTCTTGGCGAATCGCGCTAGATTGGCAACCTACGGATGATATGCTTCTTTATGGATCCGTTTCAAAGGGATTCAAATCCGGTTCTTTCCCGCAGATTTCTGCCTTTGCGGATGCTCAGTTGAACCCAGCAACCTCAGAAGAGCTGCTAGCTTATGAATTGGGAGCCAAAATCTCTGCCAACGATAATGTTGAGTTCAATGCTGCGGCCTATTACTACGATTACCAAGATAAGCAGGTCTATGGTCTGATTCCAGATCCAATTTTTATCACTCTGACCAAGGTGGTGAATGTGCCAGAGTCTGAGGTGTATGGAGCTGAGTTTGATGCCACATTATTTCCTAGCGAAAATACTTTCGTGAAATTCTCGGCTTCTTATTTGCAAACTGAAATTAAAGAATATCAGGGTTATGGTCCATCTGGAGCAGCTCAGGATTTTGCCGGTGATAGCTTTGCCTACTCTCCCGAGTGGCAGTTAAATTTGGTCGGCGCACATCGCTTTGATTTCAGTGAGACATTAGAGGGCACTCTGACAGTAGATGCCTCCTACAGCGATGCGGACAATGCTTTAGTTGGCGGTGATGCGACAAGAGCCATTGACTCTTACACATTGGTAGGTGCCAAATTAGGTATTGAGCCAAAGGATGGACGTTGGGCCGTTGCTTTGTTTGGCCGCAATTTAACCGACGAGTACTACTGGTCAGCAGTCCATGGCTGGGGTGACGCCATCGTGCGTTACGCCGGTATGCCTCGCACTTATGGCATTGAGTACAGCTATAACTTCGATTAGATCGCCATTTGTATCAGGCCTTATACAATAGGTATAAGGTCTGATACCCAGTCTGGCGTAACTGTTTGCAAAATATTTCCATACGCTGCCCTCCTCTGCAACATCCTCTCTGAGTTACACAGAATCAACGATTTTACCCCAAGCAGCGCATAGACGATGCTTTAAAAAGTCGTGATTATGTATGTGAGGAACAGGTTTGAACCATTTGGTAAGCTACTGTTTTAAATAGGTTGCACAACAGAGATAGATCTCACAGGGGCCATTTGGGCGATTCCCCTAGAGGGGTGAATAACTTTGATGAGAATTTAT
The DNA here is from genome assembly GCA_965659315.1 of uncultured Porticoccaceae bacterium. Classification (GTDB taxonomy): domain Bacteria; phylum Pseudomonadota; class Gammaproteobacteria; order Pseudomonadales; family Porticoccaceae; genus HTCC2207. Next base: position 1,317 of record CBFHVP010000051.1, read on the forward strand.
TTTTCAATACCGTCGGTAAGCACGCTAGTCACAATATCTTTGGTCATCTGACTTATGATGTCTTTACTGATCAACCCTGCATCATAGTGAATCCAAATACCATCTAATGTTGCCTGTAACATAGCGGCTTTTACTGGAGTTTGCTGTGGCGGCACTTTAACACGTAGCAGAATACTTTCTAGTAGATTGATTATCGGGCGATAACTATCAATAAGTAGCTCTTTAAGGTGCTCTTTACTTTGCATAAAGGTCCAGAGTCCAGCAGGAAAGGTGATCTCTTCATCTGCTGAGTCAGTGGGATACCCCGGCAATAGCGACTGAATAGCATAATGAAGTAAGTCAAAGCCATCTTTGGTGGTTAAACTCTCAATAGACTCTAACCGTTTCTGAGTGCGCAACATATGCCACTCCCAGACAAAGATAAACATCGCTTCCCTATTTTCGAAATAATGGGCAAGGACTCCTGAACTAAAACCAGCGCGACGGCAGATAGCCCGCACAGTGGTATTCTCAATTCCTTTCTCCGAGATCAAGAAATTGACTTGTTTGGCAATTTCTTCTCGGCGCTGGTTGTGATCAATTATCTTTGGCATGACTCTTCTTGGTTATTTCAGTATGTAACAGTACGCGTTGCTAATTCGCGTCGGCAGACTAGCATATCTCTTACAAAAGGACATCTCTAAAACCATGTTGCAACACTACAGCTTACGGCCCTTACCTGAATAAAACCAGTCATCTGGATATGGATACCACCATTCTTGAAGCTCTGCTTTGGTATCAATGACGCCCATCTTGGTTTGACGAAATGCATCTAACCCCTGCCGACCCATCTCACGGCCTATACCCGACATCTTCCAACCACCGAAAGGCAAGGCATCATTGTCAATTAACGGATTATTTACCCATACCATACCGGCCTCTAGCGTTTCATAGGCCGTCATCGCCTCATCCATACTGGTGGTAAAAATAGAGGCACCCAGACCAAACTCTGACTTATTTGCCAATGCTAATGCTTCCTCAAAACTGCTCACTTTGCAGATTGCAGCCAGTGGTCCAAAAGCCTCCTCACGCATCACAGCCATGCTCTCGGTAACGCCAGTCAGGATCGTCGGCTCATAAAACCAGCCGTTCTCAAATCGCGCTGGGATCTTTCCTCCGCATGCAATGGTTGCCCCATGTTTTACCGCATCCTCAGTTAGGCGCATTACCTTTTCCCGAGCCGCCTCACTGACCAGCGGGCCAATTTCACTCTCTTCCAGACCCGATCCAATGCGAAGCTGCTTGGTCATGGCGACAAAACGCTCAACAAAGTCGTCATGTATGTTTTCGTGAACAAAAAAGCGCTCCGAAGATACACAGATCTGACCGCTCAGATGGAAAGCGGACATGGTACAACCCGACACCGCCACATCGAGGGGTGCATGCTCGGAAATTATCATCGCATCACTACCCCCTGCCTCAATAATTGCCGGTTTCATCTGCTCGGCACAGGTCATCCCTATACTGCGACCAACCTCAACACTTCCAGTAAAGGCAACCACATCAATATTTTTTGATGCCACCAGTGCTTTACCGGTTTCTGCACCACCGGTAATACAGTTGACCAACCCTGGCGGCAACACTTTAAAGTGTTCCATAAATTTTAATGTGCACAGGGAAGTAGCTTCCGCTGGCTTTACAACACAGGCATTTCCTGCGGCCAAGGAAGCGGCCACTGTCCAACACATCACAATAATCGGAAAGTTAAAAGGCATGATATGAGCTGACACGCCATAGGGAAAATACTTGGCGAACTGAAAGGATCCAGCCTGCGTGGTGCCCGGTAATAGACCCGCTTCGTCGCGGGCCATCTCAGCATAGTAGCGAAAAATCGGTGCGCAGTTTGCCAGCTCTCCAATGGCTTCTGGGTAGGGCTTGCCCTCCTCCAAAACCATCAATTTAGCTACCTCCTTAAAATCACTGCTCTCGATGGAATTGGCGAGTTGATGAAGAATATGGGAGCGCGTCTTTTCATCCTGCGTTTTCCACTTCTGTTGCGCCTGTTTTGCTCGCAAGATAACAGCTTCCACTTCACTGGCTGAACAGCATGCAATAGTACCCTCATGATTGAGATTAGCTGGATTGAGCACATCTTGATGGTGCGGTGATTCACTGACTCGGTACTCGTTATCGACGAATATAAGCCGTGCATGGGGGTCAAAATTGATCATTAATTAAATCCTCAGCGATTTTGCTGACTAAAACTACATTTCAATACTTTTGTTGAGTAATGCGAACAGAGCGCAAATGTTGAACCAATACAATAAGACCTTCAGGGTTATTGCCATTGACTATTTGATTCAACCCGCGCCTTTAACGAATCATATAAATCTTTCGCACTGTTTCATGTACTCGGCAGGTACCCTTCCAGTCTTTGGGGAAAAATGCCGCAGTATCGGGCTCTATTTCAATGACCTCTCCCGACTCATGAATGTAAGTGCAACGACCCAATAAAAAGTGACAAAACTCATCGGCAGTGACATGACAGTGCCAATAACCCGGGGTACACACCCAAATGCCGGTTTCGGATTCACCCACAGGGCCTTTATGTAATAGCACGCCGGAGGTATGAGACTGACCTTCTATCATGGTTGGTACAGGGCCCCAGTCTGTTAGCTCTGAGATATCGCAGGGATTTTGCAGCACAGGTGTATTATTCATTTTATTTCTCAACGTAGCATATAAACATTGCGCAGGGTCTGGTGAACCTGACATTGACCGGCCCAGCCCTTGTTAAAATGCACTACCGTGCCCGCACTTACCTCAATTACTTCTCCATTGTCACCGATGTAGGTCGCCCGACCCTCAATAAAATGGCATAGCTCATCTCCCGGTATACTCAGCCGCCAAACACCGGGCGTACACACCCAAAGACCAGATTCCGAGGTGCCTTGTGAATTTTTCCACAGTAGGATACCCGACGAGTGGGACTGCCCTTCGAGCATATCTGGTTGAGACCCCCAGTCGGTTAACTCATCAATGGATGTCGCCGGCCTAAGATGGGGCGCCGATGAGTTTTTATTGACAACCGTCATACCGCATTATCCTGAAGTAACTGATCCAATAAAGCCGCTGCTTTTTGTTGTCCGTTTGCGCTTTGCATATGCTCGGATGTGGCTTTTAATTTCACTGCCATGGCGCTGTCATGTAAACAGGCTTCGATTTTCGCCGCCAACTCTTCCGGCTGCCAGTTGGAGCGATGCATCTTTAGTCCGTGACCGGTTTCTTCCACTCGGGTGGCATTATCATGACCGTCCCATACGTAGGGCATAATAATTGCCGGCTTGCCGAAATAGAGACACTCGGTAAAACTGTTGTTGCCACCATGATGAATCACCATATCCACCTGAGGAATAACGCTGGGTTGGGGGAACCAGGTTTGGATATGCACATTGGCTGGTAATGTCTGTTTATCGTATTCATCCATATAATCCCCAACATTCACTAGGGCGCGAACGTCCATATTGCCTACCACAGCAATCATACGCTTTAGTAAATCAGGCTCTCCCGAACCCAGAGTGCCAAAACTAATATAAATAATCGGCTTATCATTAAAATCTCCCATATCGGGAATGCTGTAGTCCTCTTCCTTGCGGACGCAGCCTTCAAGATATTGAAATTGATTTGGATCAAGGGGATTGGCGCGATTGAATTTCACCGGCTCGGGGTACAGTAGCAGATTTAAATAAGGGGAGGATTCACAGAATTGACCGATCTCATAAGGCGCAATACCACAGTCATCAAGAAAGTTATTAAAATCGGCATGAATAGGCCCAATCACCTCGTTAAAATGCTCGCGGAAGGCCTTATGCCCTTCGTGATCAGTCTCACTGCAGCCAGATAAATGGGGAGGAATATTGGGATCCATGACCTCGTTTTCTGAGCACGAGACAATGCGTACCCAGGGTACCCCATAGTTCTTGATCGCAGGAAACAGAATGACATTATCCACGCAAATCAGATCCGGTTTAATGTCATCCAGAATAGCGGGCAGTTCTTTCTGCGCCCATTTGGAGGAATCGACAATGGATTCCCAACATTCCTTCACATAGTTATCAATTTGCTCATAGGGGCTCAACGCAAAATTGGGAATATGACCATTAATAAAGTTAGACCAGAACTTGGCCATTTCTTCAGCAGGCATAGGCGCTGATAGATTGACATAGTATTCCTTAAACCCATAACCCTCATAGACACCTGTGAAACCGGGATCTGAGATAAATACTGGATTATGCCCCATGGCTTTGCAGGCCTGCGCAATACCTACCGAGTTTAGTGCCGGACCAAATGCGGCCTCAGGAAAGAATGCAATGGTTTTACTGTCACTCATAGTTATCTCCGCTATTCCTGTAAATCTGCTTAGTTATAATTGATGAGAGTTGATTTTCTTGACTGAGAACTCTTTGACCCATGGCAAATAAGATCTTCAGGTCTACGTGATTCAAGGATCGTTTTATTGCTTTTATATTACGCTTATTATAATATAAAGAAACAACTACAGCAATAATGAATTTGTATTTAGGAGACCTCTTATGGCAGACATCACGCATTTACCTGGCAATTGCTCGATTGCGGATATTATCGAGGTCATTGAAGAACAGGGCGCTGCTATTGTAGATGACTTCGTCAGCCAATCATGGCTTAAGGAAATCAACACTGCCCTTGACCCCTTTATCGAAGGTTATAAATCTGTCGATCATGGTCAGTTTGCCAATGATTTTTTTGGCCATCACACGGTACGCTTAACTGGCCTAACCCAAAAGTCACCGAAATATATTGATCTTATGACAGATGAGCGTCTACTCGGTGTTATGGATCATTTTCTTGGACCCAATTGTGGTCAGTTTCAGTTGAGCTCTAGCGAGATTATCCAGTCACATCTTGGTGAAACAGCACAGCCTCTGCATATTGACGATATCCTCTGGCCGGTCAATGCTTGGGCACCGGATAAGATGCTACAGTTCAACACCTTGCTTGCCGCTACTGACTTCACTGAAGCCAATGGCGCTACCCATGTAGTGCCCTATAGCCATAAGTGGGAGCCAGGGCGAGAGGCCAAGCCCGAGGAAGTCGCCCGAGCAACTATGCGTGCCGGAAGCATCGTTCTCGTGCCCGGTAAGACCTTGCATGGTGGTGGTGCCAACACCGATGGTACGGTGCGCAGAGCCATTGTGACTTCCTATGCATTGGGTTGGCTAAGAACCTATGAAAACCACTACCTCCACAACAGCGTGGACGAAGCTAGACATTGGCCAGAAAAGGCGAAACAACTTCTCGGCTATGATCTATACCGCCATTATGATGAGAAGGTTAGCTGGGGCCCGCTCGGACTCTACGAGTACCAAAGTCCGAAAGTATTATTCAAGTAGTTGACTTGAGGCTGTGTCCTGCAATCCAGTAGTGAGAGACTGGTATACTGTGAAGTCCAATGAACTTGCACCGCAACCTGCAGTCTTTGAGCAACCCCAGCAGACACTTCCAACTACCTTGCGCCTATCTCATCCAGCCGAGAGCCATGGCATGGTAAATGCCGTCCTAACAGGCTATTGATTCAATGGTGAAGTATCGTTCAAATCCAATGGCCGATAATATCGCTTGCCACTGAGCGGCCACTTGCACAGGCCGCCCCAGTGTGAGCACCAGCAACATATTCCCCAGCTAGATAGAGTCCTTTGCGCCCTTTGCGTTGCTCGCGAAGAACCTCTGCCATTTGATTAACATAACCCACCGGCATATGGATCAGACTATCACTCGTATAGTCAACAATATCTGCAACATGAGACTTTTCCAATTGCGGATACAGACTCTTAATCATCGGCCAGCAATAATCTTCAATCGCCATATCACTATTTTGCCACTCTGGGGTGTAACGACGTGTTAAGGAATAGCGAACATAGGATGGTTGATTGAACTGCGGATAGCTAGGCATCGCCATCCAATGGTACGTTTGTGCTTTTATCGGATCTGGGTGGCTTGACGTGTAAGCGCCAGTGGCGAATTCCTTAGCCGCATACTTGTCATCTAGCACCCAATACACAACCGGCTGCTTAGTAAAGAAACAATTATTGGCTAACGCCTGTTGTTTGGGGCTAAGACCCTGCACCATTGAATCTAGGTATTTTCCCTCAACTGCACAGACCACTACATCTGGTGTCACACTGCGTCGCTCTAAATTTTCATTTAGGTAATGCACAGTATGACGACCATTGGAGTCTGCAGGCGTGATGTAACGGACTGTAGTATTGTTCTGTACCGGCAACAGTGAGTCCAATTTCTGAGTTAAGGCAGCAATACCACCCCGCGGGTAGACAAACTGCTTTTTGCTGGCAAGCCATGATAACAGCGCGATCTTCGATGTCTCGAAAGGATCCCATCCCCAACCGGCACAGTTTTGTTCAATCTTATAATCGATGATTTCTTTGCCTGCGACCTTACCTAACATGCGCATATAGTACTCACCTACGCTTTCGTTATCGTAGGCCGTGCCAGTTTCTAATAGACAGGGATCCACCGTTGCATTGATTTCATCCATATCCGCTTGTAGAAGCGGCAACTTATTGATTGTCTCGCGACTTAGGCCCGGTATTTTCATGGTATTTTCAATATCAAAATCGCTCATACCACCGGGGTAGTAGATACCATGACCATTGTCGAGACCTATACCATCATCAGGGTTCCAGACTTGATCATAGGCCTCACCGCGGACTTGATTTTCGATACCCAACTCGGCCGCCAACGCAAACATTTGCTTATTTTCATTAAATACCCCCTCCGCATGGGTTGCCCCATAGAGAGGCCCGGTCTGCAACTCGACCATACGGCCGCCGGTAAACTTTTCTTTCTCGAAAATTGACACCTGAAAACCAGCCTTGCGGAGATCCCAAGCTGCTGAAAGGCCGGCAATACCAGCACCGATAATAACGGCAGTAGGTCCGCGTTCAGAGGCAAACAGGCTCCTCGGCATGACTGATGAAACCAAGGTAGCAGCACCTATACCCTTTACTAAGTTACGTCGCTGTTGATCTACTTTATATTTAGTCATTTATCAGTCCCCTGTTGATCAAACTCAATCTGCCACCATTGGCGTATGCTCTTGCAGGGTTCTACATCAATTGTGGCGCAACGCTGACCACCAGGGTGGTTGGGAATTTGCGGCGCAACACTCCGCACATTAGCAATTTTGTAGATTACCGCGTTATTTTCCGCAGAGTCGCCAATCGCCAGCCGGCTAAACATTGACTGGTAAGACATGGTAGGCCGCATATAACCTCTGGCATGGCACTTTACACAGCCATTTTCCGATAACTTTGGTAACACATGCTGTAAATAGAATGCCTCCCCTGACCCGACCAATCTATCCGCATCGCGACTATCGTTGCTTACCGCTTTTTGACTTATGTCTACATCAGTGGCTACCACATAACCGATGACTATGAAAAATAGAGCGAGACTAATGGTCTTTTTTATCGTTGGTGCCATGACCCACCTTTTTATATTATGACGATTGTAATAATATAAGCTCCATAGAGATTGTCAAGAGAATTACTCCCTCTAAACGGTCAGCAAAACATCTAAGGCTAAGCGCCCCTATTGAAACTGAGTGGGCAGTTTAAGAAAGGCGATCTAATATGCTGATATTTTGCTCATGAGTTGCTCTATCCGCTGAGTAGAACAATAACGTGATAATTGATAATACAAAGAAAAATCCCAATGTACCGGCATAGGCCCATCCCAGATTGGATACCGTCTCGGGAATAAGTGCCGTACTCAGAGAATCACTGGGAAAAGATATCAGCGTCAGTACCATACCGGCGATCGAGACACCTATTCCACTCGCCACTTTACTGATAAATGACTGTACGGAAAATAATAGCCCCTCCTCACGCCGGCCGGTATCCACGGCACGCGCATCCACTACATCGGCAAGGATAGAACCACTTAGGGAGGCCGTGATTACTATAACTGTCACCTGTGCGATGCCTAACACAAACATGGTGTAAAACAACGCAGTGGTCCCATTTGCAGGAAACAAATTAAACAGGCTTAGGAACACCGGCAAGCAGTTAATAAGCAATGCGAGGATCGAAATAGAAATTAACACCGGCTTTTTATCACGGCCACGCATCATTGTTGGTAAAACAGCATAGGCAATCAGTGCAGACAAGAGTTGGCCGAGCAACATAATGCTGATTTGTTCGGAGTCAAAGCCCCAGAAATAGGGTTGAATATAGACCCAAAGCGCCGTTGCTGTCCCCATAGCACAACCAAAGAACACCCCATAAAGCCCAATGACGAGAAAGTTTTTGTCCTTAATGGTGACTCCCGCCTGCTTTATACCCTCGGCAACCGAACCAGATTGATCAGGTGGCCCAGAGAGTTCGGGGATATACTTGCGTGTGAGGTGCGTCGCAGCGCTGAGAGCAAAAAATACAACTATTGCCGTTACAAATCCCGATTCGATATAACCTTCCTGTCGCAAGACACCTGCACCATCCGGATACTCCGCGCTATCAGCGAGCCAATAGGCGTACATGGCAGTACCCATAATGGTAGAGATAAACCAGTAAGATGAATTAGATGAACTCATTAATGCGGTACGTTCATCGTAGTCTGGCGCCAACTCAGGTGTTAACGCACTAAAAGGCACCACATGAGCGGTAAGACAAACACGCAGTGTAATAATCATAACAAGAAGATAGAAAAACAGCCCTGTCTGCGAAAGCTCAGGTACATCCCACAGCAAATAGTAACTGATAGTCACCGGCACAATTGAAATATAGAGAAACGGATGACGACGCCCCAGGCGATGTTGCAGACGGTCAGACCAGCGACCTATCAAAGGATCCGAAACGGCGTCAAATATCATTGCTATCATGAGAGCCAAGCCGGCCAAACTTGCATCGAGACCCAGTACCTGACTGTAATAAATCAGCAAAAAATAGAGAATACCATTACTGATAAGCCCTTGAGCTGCGCCCGAAAATGCAAACGCCAATCTGGCTCGGTTATCTACTGCCATAAAAAAGCGACTCTGAGAAAAAAATCACATCAGTTAATAAACACCAGAATCGGCAAAGACAGAAAGGTAATGACGTCCTCAATGGCGCAATCAAGTGCTGCTTCCAATACGGCTATTAGGTTGTGCAACGTTACCAACGGACTGATAAAATCCAACAACAATACACAGATAGACTATATATCTGGTGTTAACTTGACGTTATCTGGCTATCCCCACAACATCTAATAGCGCTTTATAATATAACTCTTGTCTTATTATAAAGCCCCTCCCTATAAAACTCGAATACTATTTTCCGTTTAGACAAAAATAGAATCTAATGTGATTATGGTTGATGTGGACGCTACCAAGCTTTAACCAAAACGCAAAACACTATGCATTCATCAGCAGTATCGGCTTGATAACTTTGCCAGATTCAACATCTTCAACCGCTTGGTTGATATCGGCAAACGGATAGGTACGGATCAATTTATCGAAAGGGAATCGGCCCTGTTGGTATAGATCGATCAGCCGAGGTATAAAGACTTGAGGTACGCTATCGCCCTCAATAATGCCACGCACCGAGCGACCGAAAAGTACTGCGTTCATATCTAGATTGAATTCAGTACCGGCCGGTGATACACCCATCACGCCACAAATACCGGTCAGTGTTAAGCAGTCTACCGCCTGACGCGCAACTTGTGGTATGCCGGTGCATTCGAGAGAGAAATGGGTACCTGAGCCGGTTATTTCATGAATTTTGGCGACTACATCGGTATCAGTGGCATTAATTGTATGTGTTGCACCCAGTTCGGTTGCTGTGGCCAATCGCTCATCCACAAGATCGATCGCGATAATAGTACCGCAACCTACGACATGTGCAGCCATTACAGCACTTAGGCCAACCGTGCCGGCGCCGAAAATCGCAATCGAGGTGCCCGCCTGTGGTTTAAGGGCATTCATCACTGCGCCAGCGCCTGTCTGTATTCCACAACCTAATGGACCGAGTAGTTCTAAGGGTAAACTATGATCGACCTTCACCAGGTTGGAGGCATGACAGAGGGCGTGCGAAGCAAACGAGCTCTGGGCAAAGAAATGCCCATGTACGGTCTCACCGTTCTCACTCAGGGCACTACTGCCATCAGGTCGGGTGCCGTTAAAGTTGTGTTCATAGAGGCCATGACAATAGCCAATTTGCCCCTGCAAACAGGGCTCGCAGTTGCCACAGGTTTTGTATGAAATCGCAACATGATCGCCTTTCTCAAAGCCGATGACTTGGCGGCCTACTTTCTCGATAATACCGCTCCCCTCGTGACCAAATACACAGGGCAAAGGCACCGGAAAATACTGATCGCGGCAAACTAGATCAGTGTGGCATATACCTACGCCAACGATCTTAACCAATACCTCATCGTCTTTAGGTTCAGCCAGATCCAGTTCGGATACATCAAAGGGTCCTGATTGTTCGCGGACTACTGCAGCTTGAATTTTCATTATAATTATCTCCTCACCTACACCAAAGAAAACACTTTTTGACTCCAGTTCACGTCTTT
>CBFHVP010000052.1:0-11875 GCA_965659315.1 uncultured Porticoccaceae bacterium
AGATAATGCGCTATCAAGGCTTACAATAAGTGAACCAGATTCATTGGCGGCAGTCCAAGAGTCCGACAAAAAAGCCCGTAGCCTCAGTGCTGAGTACATAACAGAGTTAGAGCCTTAAAATATGGAGCTGTTACAGACAATTTTTTATACCTTTATTGCCCTTGGTGTTTTGGTCAGTTTTCATGAATTTGGCCATTTCTGGGTGGCACGCCGTTGTGGTGTAAAGGTAGAGCGATTCTCCATCGGCTTTGGTACGCCGTTACTAACATGGCGAGATAAGCATGGCACGGAATTTATTCTGGCACTGTTGCCATTGGGCGGCTACGTAAAAATGGTCGATGAGCGCGAAGGGACTGTGGAACCTGAAGATCTGCAGTATTCGTTCAATCGCAAGTCAGTATGGCAACGCATGGCTATTGTTAGCGCTGGACCTCTGGCGAATTTTTTACTCGCGGCTGTCGCCTTCTGGTGGGTGTTCTTGGCCGGAGAAAAAGGGCTTGCTCCGGTAGTGGGCATGGTTGAACAAAACTCTCTGGCCGCGAATGCCGGTTTCGAGGTCGGTATGGAAATTACTGCCGTCGATGGCGTCGCCACAGATACTTGGAACGCAGTATCAAGACAATTGTTTGGTTTTATCGGCAACACTGGTGAGGTTCCTTTTACCGTAGTCTATGCCGATTCAACCCTAAGCACTGAACTCAGCGTATCGGTTGACCGTTGGTTGCGAGACGCACAGGAGCCTTCACCTCTGCGTGATCTCGGTATCAGCCCTCCTTTTGAGCTCGATAGCCTCAACCTTGCCAATGTATTTGAGGATGGTGCTGGCTATGAAGCTGGCTTGCGTACAGGGGATCAATTATTGGCAATTAATGGTCAAACCATTGAGCATGTGGCTGAGTTTGTTGATCAGGTCGCCAACAGTGCCGATGTTGCTGTTGTGCTTGATGTGCAGAGAGATTCTGAGTTACTTACCATCCGCGCCATTCCTCGTCTTATTCAAAGAGAGGGTCGAGAAGTGGGGCAGTTGGGTGTACAGCTGGCGTCAACCGGCAAGTATCCCGACGAACTATTACGTGACGTGAAATACAATGTATTCACCGCTGTTCCGCGCAGTATTCAGGAGACCGCTAACACGAGCATTTTTGTATTAAAGTCCATAGGTAAACTTATTGTCGGTGATCTTTCACCAAAAAATCTCAGCGGACCGATCACCATTGCCAAGGTGGCGGGTGATAGTGCGCGCACGGGAATTGACAATTTTATTCGCTTTGTCGCTATTCTCAGTATAATGCTCGGCGTAATGAACTTACTGCCTGTGCCTGTTCTCGATGGTGGCCACCTTATGTATTATCTGATTGAGGTGATAAAGGGCTCTCCTGTATCTGACCAAATTCAGATTGTAGGATACAAAGTAGGGTTTGTGATGTTGATAGGGTTGATGATATTCGCTACCTACAACGATATAACGCGGCCATTTTAAACCGCAAAATATAACTTATAATCGGGTTTGATTTACACATGAAGCGAGTTTTAACCGGCCTTTTATTTGCTCTACTCTCATTTGCCTCGACCAGCTATGCGACGGTCTTTCAGGTTGCGGATATTCGTATTGAAGGATTACAGCGGGTCTCTGCGGGTACGGTGTTTGCGGCATTACCGATTAATGTTGGCGATGTTGTCGATGATCCTGGCATACGTGATGCGACACGGTCGTTATTTCGTACCGGTTATTTTTCTGATGTGGTGATTGCGAGAGATAATGGTGTTTTGGTTATCGGGCTTGCAGAGCGTCCGGCGGTAACTGAGATCAATCTCGACGGTAATAAGGCGATTGAGACTGACCAGCTACTTGATGCACTGCGTGATAATGGGCTAGCTGAAGGTCAGATTTTTCGCCAGGTTGTGCTCGAGGGCATGACTCAAGAACTACAGCGTCAATATGTGTCCCAAGGTCGCTATGGCGCGCTAGTGAAAACAGAGGTTGAACCATTGCCGCGCAATCGCGTAGCGATCAATATTGATATTGACGAAGGTGATGTGGCTAAGATTCGTCATATCAATATCGTCGGTAACAATGATTTCTCTGAAGAAGAATTGCTGGAAAACTTTGAGCAAAACACTACCGGCTGGCTATCTTGGATTTCCAGTGATGATAAATACAGTCGTGAAAAACTTACGGGCGATCTGGAAACCTTAGAAACCTGGTACTTGGACCGAGGATATCTGAAGTTTGCTGTTCAGAGTACGCAGGTGTCGATTAGCCCTGATAAAGAGTCTGTTTATATCACTATCAATATCGACGAGGGCGATATCTATACAATTAGCGGTGTGGAATTATCCGGCGAGTTAAAAATTCCTGAAAATCAAGTCAGAGCGCTTATTATGATGCGCAAAGGCATGATTTTCTCTCAGGCCTTAATGACCTCATCGAGCGAATATATCACCCGTACTCTTGGCAACAGAGGGTATACCTTTGCCGAAGTCACTGGTTATCCAGAAGTTGATGAAGACGAGAAAACGGCTACCGTCACTTTTGTTATTACGCCAGGCATGCGTGCCTATGTCAGGCGTGTTGAGTTTCGTGGTAATACCAAGACTACGGATGAAGTCTTGCGTCGTGAAATGCGTCAGATGGAAGGTGGCTCGGCAAATAATGCTCTTATTGAACATTCTAAAGTGCGCCTTGAGCGGCTCGGCTTCTTTAAAGAGGTCAATGTAGAAAATATACCGGTGGCCGGCACTAACGACCAGATTGATGTTGTCTACACGGTTGAAGAGCAGCCCTCAGGCTCTGTCGGCGCCAGTGTTGGTTATGCGCAGGGCACCGGACTCATTTTGGGAGCTAATCTCAGCGAAAATAATTTCCTCGGTACCGGCAAGCAGGTCGGTGTTGGTATTAATAAAAGTACCTATCAGAGTTCACTGAGTTTTAGTTATTCAGAGCCCTACTTTACCGTGGATGGGGTAAGCGTGGGCTATAGCGTCTATGGGCGTGAGACCGACTACGATCGTATTAATGTGGCCAGTTTCTCAACCAATACCTATGGTGCCAATGTTAATTGGAGCTACCCAGTATCTGAGGTTGAACGTATTGGTTGGGGTCTTGGCTACGAAAATCTAGATCTTAAAACTGGTTCGTTTGCGTCCAAGGAAATTAGTGATTTTGTCAATGAAAATGGCAATAATTTTGATGTGGTCAGTTTCAATGTTAACTGGATAAGGTCGACCCTAAACCGCGGCATTTTTGCTACCCGCGGTAGCTCGCAGCGCTTGGGGCTTGATATTGCCGTACCTGGTTCGGGGCTAGAGTATTATAAAGCGACCTATAATCATCAATATTTACGTGGTTTGACACGCTCTTTAACGTTGAAATTGCGGGCAGACCTTGGTTATGGCGAGAGCTACGGCGATACAACGACAATGCCGTTCTTTAAGAATTTCTATGGTGGTGGTTTCGGCTCAGTGCGTGGATTTAAGCGCAATACATTAGGTCCACAGGACACGCCATGTCATCTGTTAGATCCTCCTTGTAATACTGGTTATATCGACGATCCAGATCCGATCGGTGGTAATGTGCAAGTTGAGCTTGGTGCTGAAGTTATCTTTCCATTGCCGTTCCTGAAAGATCAACGCTCAGTTCAGTCAAGCTTTTTTCTCGACGCAGGTAATATTTTCAACACTAAATGTGGCGATTCGCAGCCCAATTGCTTTAAACCTGATCTAGGTGAATTGCGTTATTCTGTGGGTGTTGGGGCAACTTGGTTAAGTGGTTTTGGGCCGATTACGTTCAGTGTTTCCAAACCGCTGAACTCAAACGAATTTGATGAGACTGAAGTATTTCAGTTCTCATTGGGTAATCAATTTTAAATAACATGTTGGGAGAAGTATTGTGGGTAATGTAAAAACACTTGTTTTAGTTTTGGTTGCTAGCTTATTCGCGGTTGCGCCTATGGGTGCAATAGCGGCAGATAAGGTGGCAGTTGTAGATATAGCGCGAGCTATTTTTGGCTCTAATGCAGCGCAGGCCAAATTAAAGCAAGCAGAGCAGGGTGCTGATTTTGTCAGTCTTAAAGCTAAATATGAAAGCTCAGCAGCAGACCTGCAGGCATTAGCCAAAGAGGCAGAGAGCAAGCGCTTGACTTGGTCTCAGGAGCAGGCAGTTGAACATCAGAAAAAGATGGAATATGCCAAAGCCGATGCTGAACTAGCCGGGCGTAAAATCCAGGCCGAACAGCAACAGTTGCAACAAAGCATCATGCAGGAGTTGGGACCGAAAGCTCAAGAAGCCCTGCAGGAAGTGGTTAAGGAGGAGGGTGTGACAATTCTGTTACGTGCCGAATCGGTAATGATCGCTAGCCCAGAGAGCAATTTAACGGCTAAGGTCGCTGATCGCCTGAATCAAAAAACCAAGTAATTGTTGCCTAACCTGTCTATCTAAGCATGAAGCAGGATTACACACTGGCTGATATCGCCGCGTTTCTCGATGCTGAGTTACGCGGCGATCCAGATACCGGTATCAGCGGACTCAACAGCTTGACAGATGCACAGCAAGGGGATTTAGCTTTCCTTGCTAATCCTAAGTACAAATCTCAGTTATCCAGCACAAAAGCTGAAGCGGTGATTTTGGCTGAGACCGAAGCTGAGGGTTTCCGCGGTAACTGTCTGATTATGGATAATCCCTATTTGGGATATGCGAAAATCAGTGCTTGGTTTAATTGCGCACCAGTGCCAGCGGCTGTGGTTCATCCCAGTGCCGTTATTCACCCCAGTGCGATTGTGGCCGATAACGTCACTATTGGGCCTAATGTGGTTATTGCTGAGCAAGCGATAATTGGCGATCGCAGTGAGATAGGCGCCAACAGCTCAATTGGTAGTCGTTCAGTAGTGGGTGAGGGTTGCGTTATTGCCACTAATGTGTCGATTTATCATGATGTGGTCTTGGGTTCGAGAGTTAGGCTTCACAGTGGTGCGGTAATAGGCGCCGATGGATTCGGTTTCGCGCCTGATGGTGACGGCGGTTGGCAGAAAATTTATCAACTTGGCGGTGTGCGTATCGGCGATGATGTTGAGATTGGAGCCAATAGCAC
Organism: uncultured Porticoccaceae bacterium; assembly: GCA_965659315.1. GTDB lineage: Bacteria > Pseudomonadota > Gammaproteobacteria > Pseudomonadales > Porticoccaceae > HTCC2207. Next base: position 5,088 of record CBFHVP010000052.1, read on the forward strand.
TGTTGATCGCGGAGCACTTGAAGATACGGTTATCGGTAACTCAGTGATTATTGATAATCATGTTCAAATTGCCCATAACTGCGTGATAGGTGAGGGTACTGCAATGGCTGCGTTTAGTGGTCTTGCAGGCAGTGTTACGCTGGGCCGTAATTGCATATTGGCTGGGTCAGCGACGGTATCTGGTCATCTGTCAATCTGTGATAATGTGACCTTAACCGCCCATGCCTTTGTCACAAAAAGTATTGAGCAGCCTGGGTCCTATTCATCTAATACCACACCATTGATGGCATCACTGCAATGGCGTAAGGCGGCGGTTCGAATAGGTCAGCTCGACAGTATGGCTCAGCGCTTAAAAAAATTAGAAGAGAGAAAAGATTGAATAATCACCAAGCGGTAGTCGTCTTTGGTGGTAAGCATTAAATGGATACTGTAATGAATGTAAATGAAATAATGGAATTGCTGCCTCATCGCTACCCGTTTCTATTAGTTGACCGTGTCACTGAGATTGCAGTTGGCGAGCGTATCGCTGGATACAAGAATGTCAGTATCAATGAAGAAGTCTTTAATGGCCATTTTCCCGGCGCACCGATTTTTCCTGGCGTTATGATTATCGAAGCTATGGCTCAAGTGTCGGGGATTCTGGGTTTTGCCACCACCGGCTTATCGGCTGATCACGATAAGCTTTATCTGTTTGCTGGTGTTGATAAGGTGCGATTTAAGCGCCCGGTAGTACCTGGAGATCGCTTGGATTTGACATCTGAAGTTGAAACGGTGAAACGCAATATATGGCGCTTTCGATGCACCGCTAGTGTTGATGGTCAAACTGCCTGTGAGGCAACAATACTGTGCGCCTACAGAGACAAAGGTGAGGTGGCATGATAGACCCACGGGCGATCGTAGACCCCTCAGCGGTTATTGGCGATAACGTCAGCATTGGCCCCTGGTCAATTGTTGGCCCTGACGTCGAGATAGGTGATGGCTGTGAGCTGGCTTCGCATGTCGTGCTAAAAGGCCCGACCAAGTTGGGTCGCAATAATAAAATCTTCCAGTTTGCCACCGTGGGCGATGCAACACCTGACCTTAAATACCAAGGCGAGCCAACCCGACTCGTCGTTGGCGATAACAATGTTTTCCGTGAGGGCGTTAGCGTGCATAGAGGCACAGTGCAAGGCAACTGGGAGACCCGCATAGGCAGTGATAATCTGTTTATGCCCTATGTCCATATTGCTCATGACTGTGTTGTTGGCAACCATGTTATTCTTTCTAATAACGCGTCCATTGCTGGGCATGTTCATGTTGGTGATTGGGCTATTATGGCGGGATATGCGTTATCTCATCAATTTGTTCATATTGGCGCTCATTGCTTTATTGCCACAGGTGCCTTTTGTTACCACGATGTACCCGCATTTGTGACTGCTTCCGGTAATCCCGCCGAGCCTCGCACGATTAATCGTGAGGGCTTAAAACGCAGAGGTTTTACCACTGAGGAAACGGCATTAGCTAATAATGCTTACAAGTTACTCTATCGCCGTGGACTGCAATTTGATGAGGCGCTTAAGGCGATCGCTGAACTGGGTGATAATAGGGTAACCTCTCTATTTTTGTCCTCAATTGAAAATAGTTCTCGCGGTATTATTCGCTAAGTCATGACTGCGCAATCGCCAGTCTTTGCCATGGTTGCTGGAGAAGCCTCTGGCGATATTCTTGGTGCTAATCTTATACGGGCACTTAAGACGCAATTTCCCAATGCATGTTTTGAAGGAATTGGGGGGCCTAAGATGCAAGCTGAGGGCTTCCATTCACTGTACCAAATGGACCGATTATCAGTGATGGGGTTGCTTGAACCACTCAAACGATTACCGGAACTTTTGCGTATCAGACGCGCTATTGTGAAGCGTTATAGTAGTCATAGACCGGCAGTTTTTATTGGTATCGATTCCCCTGATTTTAACACCAATATCGAATACAAGTTGCGTAGTGTCGGTGTAAAAACGGTGCACTATGTGAGCCCATCGGTGTGGGCTTGGCGACAGGGTAGGATAAAAAAAATCAAGAAATCAGTTGATCTTATGTTGACGCTATTGCCATTTGAAGCTGATTTTTACCGTGAATATCAGGTACCGGTACAATTTGTTGGTCATCCTTTGGCATCAGAGTTCCCCGAGCAGCCAGATAGAGCGGCAGCTTGTCTTGATCTGCAGCTAGACCCGCAATCTGATGTTCTCTGTATTATGCCCGGTAGCCGTGCCAATGAAGTAGAGTTGCTCACGGCGTTATTTCTCGATACTGCGGAGCGAGTTAAAGACAGTGCTTACGCTGATCTTCAGGTGATTATTCCGGCAGCTAATGAAGCGCGCTACCAACAAATACAATCTGTTTTAGCTGCAAAACCGAGGCTTAACGTAAAGTTAATAATGGGGCAATCACATCGAGCAATGGAGGCGGCAGACGCAGTGCTATTGGCCTCTGGTACTACGGCATTGGAAGCGATGCTGTTAAAGAAGCCGATGGTTGTTAGTTATCGATTCGGAGCATTAACTTACGCTGTGTTATCGCTTCTGGTTAAAACGCCATATGCTTCTATTCCCAATTTGCTCGCTAATAAAATGTTAGTTCCTGAGTTAATTCAGGACCAAGCATCAATTGAAAATCTGTCGGCAGCCGTTATCGATGCACTAGATCCTGTCAACAGGGAGCGGTTACACAGTGAGTTTACCCATCTGCAAAAACAGTTGGCGGTAGATTCAGGCACCAAAGCGGCCAATGCGATCGAGGCCTTATTGTGTCAATAAAACCCTGGGCGCCACCGCCTGATGTTACTTGCTTAGCGGGTGTTGATGAGGTTGGTCGGGGTCCATTGGCTGGCGACGTCGTTACGGCCGCGGTTGTGTTGCCAGCTAAACATCCGATTGAGGGATTAGCTGACTCCAAAGCGTTATCTGCGCGTCAGCGAGAGAATCTATATCAAGAGATTATAAGTCATGCGCTGTGCTGGCATGTTGGTCGTGCGTCGGTTGCTGAAATTGATCGCTTTAACATTTTACAGGCTACCTTGATGGCAATGCGACGAGCAGTGATTGGATTGCGCGTACAGCCAGATTTTGTTGCTGTCGATGGCAATCGTTTACCGCAATGGGAATATCGAGGTGAGGCAGTAGTTAAAGGTGATGGTCGTGTAGAAGTGATCAGTGCCGCATCGATTATTGCCAAGGTGGTACGCGATAAAGAAATGCATGCAATGAATGATAAGTATCCGGGTTATGGTTTTGATAGCAATAAAGGCTATGGCACCGCGCAGCATCTCGAAGCACTGGAGCGATTGGGTCCCACGCCGATACATCGACGTTCTTTCGCTCCAGTTAGTAGAGAGTTAGGCCACGGGCAGGCACCGCTATTTTGATGCGACCATAAATATCGCGGAAACACTACGCTTAAACGCTAAAACAGCAGTTTGTGCTTGAGTTCAGGTGGACTAGGCTTTACATTAAATTAAATAATAAAAACAATCGTTCTGAGGATTGATAGGTGAGTTACGCGCAAATTACTGGGTGGGGTAAATACGCTCCGCCATTATTAATGACCAACGATGATATGGCTAAGATTGTCGATACCAATGACGAGTGGATTTTCTCGCGTTCAGGTATTCGTCAGCGCCATTATAGCCATATCTCGACCGGCGATATGGCTTGGTTAGCAGGAGAGCGAGCCTTAGCTGCCGCGGGTCTTGATGCTGAAGATCTCGATCTGGTTATATTGGGATCTACCACGCCAGAAGAAATCTGCCCCAATACAGCGAGTCTGGTTAAAAATAAATTGGGTGCCAGTAAGGCCTCAGCCTTTGATTTAAACTCTGCCTGTACGAGTTGGCTTTACGGTTTGAATGTGGCTTCAGATATGATTAAGTCCGGATCGATTGACCGCGCATTGGTGATTGGTTCAGAGCGTATTTCTCTAGCGATGGATTGGAGTAAACGAGAGTCATGCTTTCTATTCGGTGATGGTGCTGGTGCTGTGGTGATAGAGGCCTCTGATACCAAGAGCGGATTATTGGCAGCACATATGAGTTGTGTGCCGGATAGCCGCGAATGTCTTCGCCTTCCCAAATGGGGCCTTTCTCCCGCCCATTTTACCGGTGACTTGCACGTGTCATTGGACTTCGAGGGACAGGAGATCTTTAAGAGTGCCGTTAAGGGTATGGCCGATTCCATTGCTAATGTGCTTGAGAGAGAAGGCCTCAAGGCCGAGGATATTGATTTTTTTGTGCCTCATCAGGCCAATCTAAGAATTATCCAGTCGTTGGCTAAACGATTGAATTTCCCTATGGAAAAAGTGATGGTCTGCATAGACAGGTACGCTAATACCAGTGCTGCAGCCATTCCGCTGGCGCTTTGTGATGCTCTATCAGAGGGCAGAATAAAGCCGGGTATGAAAGTATTGACCGCATCATTTGGTGCGGGGTTGACCTGTGGTGCCGGCGTTATCCAATGGGGAGACCGCGTTGAACCTCTGGCGCAATCTGAAATTACGGTCCCCGACTATGAGGGCACGGTATTTGATCTAATGAAAGATAGCTTTGCTCACTATGGTGTAGATGCGGAGCACCTTTTATCTAAATGACGGCACCCTTTGTCCACCTCCGGCTGCACTCTGAATACTCATTGGTTGATGGGTTAATTCGCATCAAACCTTTGGCAGCTAAAGTGGCTGAAATGGCCATGCCTGCTGTGGCGCTCACTGACTTCAATAATTTCTTTGGTCTGGTCAAGTTTTATAAAGCCTGCCAAGCCAATGGCATAAAGCCTATTTTGGGTGCCGATTTGTTGGTGCTCAATGAAAATGGCGAGGGCAATACTACGCAATTGGTGCTTCTGGTAGCCGATCAAACCGGCTATCAAAACTTAACCAAACTTGTGTCAAAGGCCTATCAGGAAGGTCAGCGACAGGGTGTGCCGACTATTAAACGTTCTTGGTTAGCAGAAGCTAGCGATGGTCTGATTGCGATGTCTGGCGGGCGAGGTGGTGATATTGGTGTGGCATTAATATCGGGTCGCCGTGCTGAAGCCGAGCAGTTATTACTCGACTATATGCAAATTTTTTCCAATCGTTTTTATTTGGAATTGCAGCGCACTGGTCGCGCAGATGAAGAAGATTATTTACATGGGGCAGTGGCATTAGCATCTCAGTATAGCTGTCCTGTTGTTGCCACCAATGATGTTCGTTTTACTCAAGCAGATGAATTTGAAGCCCATGAAGCTCGGGTCTGTATTCACGAGGGCCGTGCTCTGGATGATCCTCGTCGTGAAAGACGCTTTTCCGAGCAGCAATATTTACGCAGTGCCGAGGAAATGGTTGAGCTGTTTGCTGATATTCCAGAAGCACTGCAAAACAGTATAGAAATAGCTAAACGCTGTACCTTGGATTTGCGTCTAGGTGAGTATTTCCTTCCCGATTATCCCATTCCTGATGGTATGACTATCAATGAATTTTTTATCGCTGAGTCCGAGTTGGGTCTGCAGGAACGTCTGACGGTTTTATTTGATACGCAGGCCCCTGAGTTCACTGAGATCCAGCAGCGCTATGCCGAGCGGCTCAAGTTTGAATTAGATATTATTATTCAAATGGGCTTCCCAGGCTATTTTCTGATTGTGATGGATTTTATCCGATGGGCGAAAAATAACCAGATACCTGTCGGCCCTGGTCGAGGGTCTGGTGCAGGATCACTGGTTGCCTACGCGTTAAAGATTACTGATCTAGACCCCATTGAATATGACTTGCTGTTTGAACGCTTTCTCAATCCTGAGCGAGTCTCTATGCCTGACTTCGATATTGACTTCTGTATGGAAGGGCGCGACCGCGTCATCGCGTATGTGGCAGAACAATATGGTCGTAATGCGGTATCGCAGATTGTTACTTTTGGTACTATGGCCGCCAAAGCGGTGGTGCGTGATGTGGCTAGGGTGCAAGGTAAGTCCTATGGATTGGCTGACAAGCTGTCGAAGCTAATACCATTCGAAGTGGGTATGACGCTTGAAAAAGCGGTGGAGCAAGAAGAGGAATTGGCGCAATTCTTAGCGCAGGACGAAGAGGCGGCAGAAATTTGGAGCATGGCACTACAACTTGAAGGCGTGTCGCGCAACTGTGGCAAGCATGCGGGTGGTGTGGTGATAGCACCAACACAGATTACTGATTTCTCGCCCATTTACTGCGATGACAGTGGCGGTGGTGTAGTTACCCAATTCGATAAAAATGATGTCGAAGAGGCGGGCTTGGTCAAATTCGATTTTCTCGGGCTACGTACATTAACTATTATTGACTGGGCGGTGCGCATGATTAATCGCACCCGTTCAGCCAATGGTGAAGAACCCCTCGATATTGAAAAAATCCCTTTGGATGATAACCCTACCTACGAATTAATGCAGAGGGCAGAGACTACAGCCGTTTTTCAGCTTGAATCGCGCGGTATGAAAGAGTTGATTAAGAAGCTGGGGCCAGACCGCTTTGAAGATATTGTTGCATTGGTTGCGCTGTTCCGCCCCGGTCCCCTGCAGTCGGGTATGGTTGATGATTTTATCAATCGTAAAAAAGGGCGCGCTGAAGTGAGTTACCCCCATATTCAATATCAGCATGAGTGTTTAAAGCCAGCACTTGAGCCTACCTATGGCATTATTTTGTATCAGGAACAGGTTATGCAGATCGCTCAGGAAATGGGTGGTTATACGTTGGGTGGCGCTGACTTATTGCGTCGCGCCATGGGTAAGAAAAATGCCGCAGAAATGGCCAAACAGCGA
>CBFHVP010000053.1:0-11791 GCA_965659315.1 uncultured Porticoccaceae bacterium
AATACCTGTTTCTCTATTTACCTACCTATAAAGGCTTAATATGAATAACCCATCAGAAATTTGGATCGCCGAAGATGACCGTTCCCTGCGCTGGGTAATGGAAAAAGCACTGGTGCGTGACGGTATTGCGGTACGCAGTTTTGAAACCGGCGACGAGTTATTAAAAGCGCTGACCAAGGCTGAGCCGGAAATTATTATTTCGGATATCAGAATGCCTGGCATTGATGGCTTAGAGTTGCTTAAAAAAATTCATGCCAATCATCGTCATATTCCAGTGATTATAACCACAGCCCATTCTGACCTAGACAGCGCTGTAGCAGCCTATCAGGGTGGTGCGTTTGAATATTTACCAAAACCTTTTGATCTCGACGAACTGGTTGATGTGGCGCGGCGCGGCCGCTCCTTTGCGCAGGAACAGCGATCTCAGCATGCGCCAGCTGCAGAGCCTCAAGAGGTGAAAGAGATTATTGGCGAAGCGCCGGCCATGCAGGAAGTATTCAGAGCCATCGGCCGCCTTTCCAACTCAAATATCACGGTGCTGATTAATGGCGAATCCGGCACAGGAAAGGAATTAGTAGCGCAGGCACTGCACAAGCACAGCCCGCGACGTAACAATAAATTTATTGCCCTCAATATGGCGGCAATACCTAATGACTTAATTGAATCAGAGTTGTTTGGTCATGAGAAGGGCGCATTTACCGGTGCTGCGGAGCGACGAACAGGGCGCTTCGAACAGTCTGATGGCGGCACCTTATTTCTTGATGAGATAGGCGATATGCCGCCTGAAGCGCAGACAAGACTACTGCGGGTATTGGCCGATGGTGAATTCTATCGCGTAGGTGGTCATACAGCGGTGAAGGTAGATGTGCGTATCATCACTGCAACTCATCAGGATCTGGAGGCATTAGTAGAGCAAAATCGTTTTCGTGAAGATCTTTTTCACCGGCTTAATGTTATCCGCGTGCACCTGCCAAAATTATCTGATCGGCGAGAAGATATCCCCGAGCTGATGAAGCACTTTTTCAATCGAGCAGCTAAAGAGCTTGATATGGAGCCCAAGCTACTGTCACAAGAAGCGGAGGATTTTCTATTTAACCTACCCTGGCCGGGCAATGTTAGGCAGCTAGAAAATATTTGCCGCTGGTTGACCGTGATGGCGGCGGGGCGTGAAGTGTTGTTGTCCGATTTACCACCAGAGTTGCGTGAAGAAGACGTCAGTAAAGATATACGCAGTCAAGGTGACTGGCAGCATATGTTGCGCCGTTGGACTGAACGCGAATTAAACATGGGTCGTCAGGAAGTACTTGCGCAAGCAGTTCCCGAGTTTGAGCGCACGATGATAGAGACCGCCTTGGCACACACAGGTGGGCGCAAAAAAGACGCCGCGCAATTATTGGGTTGGGGGCGCAATACCTTAACGAGAAAACTACAGGAATACAGTATGGAAAATCAGGCGTTATAACCAGTGTATGAGGTTTAAGTGATCATAAAAAACCCGCTACCTAGAGCGGGTTTTGTTATTTTCTGATAATCAACAACTTAATGGGTAGTGTCTTTGTTCTCACTCTCACCCTCGCTCTCACCCTCTTTCGCTTTTGCTGCGGCCTGTTGCACGGCGTTGGCAAACAGAGCATCAAAGTTAATCGGTGGAATCATCAGCGGAGGGAATGAACCCTTGGTCAAAGTGTTATCAATCGTTTCACGGGCATAGGGGAACAGCATATTAGGACAGGTAGTATTTAATACTTGAGTGACCTGCTGATCGTCAAAACCAGCAATATTAAATAGTCCGGCTTGCTCAACCTCGATAAGATAAATGGTCTCTTCACCGTCAGTTACGGTGATAGTCATTCTAAGTGCTACCTCAAATAAATCATCGGCGATCTTGGCCGACTTGGTGCTTAAGTCTTGATTGACTTTAGGTTGCCATTGCTTATTAAAAGCAGCCGCGCCCTGCGGTGTCTCGAAGGACAAATCCTTGAGAAACACGCGCTGGATTGCAAATTTCTGTTCACTTGATTGTGCTGGCGCCTCTGCGGCAGCTGCGGTTTCTTCTGTCATGATTGTAAGCCTATCTACTATTAATTTTATGCTAAAAACTATATGGAGTCTGAATCAGGCAATTCAACCCCTGAACCCACTAGCTGCTGTAAACGCCCATCGACTTCGAACTGACGCAGGTCGGTATAGCCACCAATATGCACGTCGCCCACCCAAATCTGTGGAACCGTATTTCTAGCGCTTCTCTCCATGATCTCGGCGCGGAGCGATGCATCATCGTCGAGGGGTATATCTTGATAATTAATGCCTTTGGCTGTCAGTAAACGACGAGCCGCCGTGCAGAACGGGCAGAACCGCGTTCCGTATAGTACAACCTGCGACATGGTATTTCCTATGTTATGGGTCGGTTAAATCCACTAAGTGTAGTTCAAGACCCCTGTACCACGGGCAAGCTCTGACCTTGCCATTCAGCCATCCCGCCGCTAAGGCGACGGACGTTGTACCCCTCTTTGCTCAGTGCTCTTCCTGCGCCACCGGCATGCTGACCCAAATTATCGGTCAGCACGATAGTTTTGCTACGGCACTTTTCTAGCTCGCTAATGCGGCCAGCTATTTTTGTATGTGGAATATTGATTGCACCGTGAATATGGCCGTTTTGGAACTCGCCGGATGGGCGCACATCTACCAGCACTGCCTCATCGGCATTCATCATCTGCACTAACTGGCTGGTGGAGATAGACTTACCTCCTTTGGATCGCTCTGTCCAAGCAAAGATAAAGATCAAGCCAAATAATAGGCTTATCAGTACAAACTGTTCGCTAACAAAGATAAAAAAATTCACGGCACTGTGCTCATATTTCGACTATTTTAACCCCACCCATAAGGCGGCGGCGCGCAAGTATACACAGGAATAGCTAACTTAGGAATTACTCTACCTTAGATTAATTCCAGTGCTGCCATACTGGCCTGCACTGATCAGGCAGTTCAGCCACCATACCCAACGCCGCCCAATGCTGAGCAGGTGCATGGAAATCAGAACCACAGGAGGCGAGTAAGTTAAATTGATTGCATAATCGGGCTAAATCTTGCGTTACGGAAGGTACTTGCATCCCTGATATCACTTCCATTCCTTGCCCCCCTGCCGCGACAAAATCAGTGAGAAGATTGCTCAGTTTACTGCGGGTCATTTTATATTTGGTCGGGTGTGCCAAAACAGCCACGCCGTCGGCGGCGCGAATCCACTCAATAATGGTCGCAATATCCGACCATTGCTCCTTAATATCGCCTGCTTTACCGGCCCCTAGATAACGCTTAAACGCCTGCTGAATATTATTCACTGCGCCAATCGCAACCAAATGCTGCGCAAAATGCGGCCGCCCTACTTCACCGCCTGACGTAAATGATTTTGCTCCCTCAAGACTGTTATCAAAGCCAAGACGAGCAAGTTTTTCAGCAATTTTTTCGCCGCGCTCACGCCTTGCCAAGGTCTGCAGGGATATTCCCTCTATTAACGCGTCGCTGTTAAGGTTGAGATTAAGCCCAACAATATGAACCCCTGACTTGCGCCATTGGCTAGAAAACTCAATACCGGGGATAACGGTGAGCTTATTGCCATCAGCGGCAATCTGTTGATAGGCATCAACGCTGTCATGGTCAGTGATTGAAAGAATATCAATGCCTCTCTCGCAGGCGAGACTGATAAGTTCTGTGGGGCTGAGAGCGCCATCAGAAGCCGTAGTATGGCAGTGCAGATCGATATTCATAGCAATTAAATAGATTAAAACAGGCATTGTACCAGTGCTATGAGTCTTTATAATCAAGCAATGACCCAATGTATTGATATAGAGCCTATTTCTGACATACAGCGAGCTGAGGTAAAGCAGGCTACTCAGCAGTGTATCAGTCGGGCAGAGCAAATCTATAATCGTCGGTTTAAGCCATTGCAGGTCGATTTTGATCTTCGCGGTAAATGCGCCGGTATGTACCAAGTCAAACGTTTAGAGCGCAGAATAAGATACAATCCTTGGATATTCGCTAAATACTATCAGGATAGTCTCAGCGATACCGTCGCACATGAGGTCGCACATTACATTGTCGATTGTCTTTATGGCTTGCGCAAAGTAAAGCCCCATGGCACCGAGTGGCAAGCGGTGATGCGTAATCTCGGTGCTGAGCCAAGGGCCACTGGTGACTATGACTTAACCGGAATACCCACCCGTCACTATCAGCGCTTCACCTATCGCTGTGGCTGTCGCACTCATCACTTGACTATTTTACGCCATCGCAAAGTGCTTAGAGGCCTTGCTAAATACCTTTGCCAATACTGTCATGGACCTCTCGTGCCCATCGATCCGACGGAATGAGTCGCAGGAATAATGGAGCAAGATAAGCCATTGCCATCCTGGTATGTCTACATTATCCGTGCCAGTGATCAAAGTCTTTATACCGGAATTACCACCGATCCTGAGCGGCGGTTTGCTGAGCATCAGTCAGGCAAAGCCGGCGCCAAGTATTTTCGAGGCCGCACGGCCTTGGAAATGGTGTATCTAGAAGCCAGTACCGACCGCAGTAGCGCCAGTAGACGAGAGGCGCAAATAAAAAAGCTGAGTCGCACAGAAAAGTTAGCGCTAATTAAATGTTAATCGTATATTGTATATACAAATAGATTAGTATATCGTCATTATACTTTGGTATGATGCAAGCACTTTAGCGTCAGATAAGTGCCTGATAATTAATTTTCGAGGCAAATAATATGATAAAGGCTGAGTAATATATGTATATACAGCTATATATTGTATATACACTATAAATTATGTCCAAACTTGCCCCCAAGCTACCTCAATTTGCGCTTATTAAGCAATATTTGCAGGCGCAGATTGCCACAGGTGACTGGCCCGCCGGAACTAAGACGCCATCTGAAAATGAGTTAGCAACCATGTTTAATGTCAGTCGTATGACGGCGAGACGGGCATTGCAAGAGCTGGCTGATGCGAAGGCGTTAGTGCGAAAGCCTGGTCATGGTAGTTTTGTGGCTGAACAAAAACCCGAGATAGCTCAGCTAGAACTATATAACCGGCTACAGCGTGCCCAAACTATGGGTACCTACAGCAATAGAATTATTAGCCTGCAATCCATTGTTATCAGCGACAAAATGCGTCGACTATTGCACAGTGATAGCGCCGAGACGATCTACCAATTGACTATGGTGCATCTAGAAAAACAACGCCCAGTGCAGTGGCAGCAACTGCACGTTAACCCACTGCTAGCCCCCGCCTTATTAAAGCAAAAATTCAATAAAGTAAGTGCCGATGACTACCTGCACTGGGTGGCCCCAGCGACGTCAGTTGAACATCAGTTAGTCGCCGTCGCCGCTAATGCTGCTCAACGTCGAGAACTATGGCTGGCAGAGCCACAATCTGATACCTGTATGCAATTAGTGGAGCGCCGCTGGGTTAAGCAACAGGTGCTGAGCTTTTCTGTATCACTGCTACCCGCCCAACAATATCGCCTAGGGGTGCAGCTATTGAGCGAGATTGATACGCCATGAAAAAGCTAGCGCTCTTTGTTGATGTGCAGAATATCTATTACACGGTAAAACAGGCCTATGGCTGTCATTTTAATTATCGAGAACTATGGCAACAGTTATCGCAGGAAAGCCGCATTGTGCAGGCACAGGCCTATGCCATTGATCGCAGTAATGCCCAGCAACAGGGCTTTCAACAAATATTGCGAGAGATTGGCTTTAACGTAAAGCTCAAGCCCTATATACAGCGCGTTGATGGTTCAGCAAAAGGAGATTGGGATGTAGGTATTGCTATCGATATGATGGACGCGGCGCTCGATCAGGCGCAGCCCATCGACAGGGCCGTCTTGCTCTCAGGTGATGGTGATTTTGACCTGTTACTGCAGCGGCTGCGCGCATCAGGCGTTGACAGTACGGTATACGGTGTGCCCGCGCTGACAGCGACATCTTTGATCAATGCCGCTACCGAGTTTCGAGCGATTGAGGGTGACTTATTACTTAGATAACCCAGACTAGGTGATAATACCGCTACCTTGATTGCCCATGCCACCGCCGCCCTGACCGGGGACGACAATTTGCGAAGCCTGATCGCGGCGCATACGTTCTAGTTCCTTAGCCGCTTCTTCTACCGCAATCGCAGACTTGCCGGCAAAATCTTCTGCTGCGTCGCCAATGGTTGTGCCATCAAGGGCGAAGTTAAGCGGTATGGCCCCCATCGGTGTCATCACCTGAGCGGAACCAAAGAATGTCGTCTCGCGATCTGGATCATCGGACCCATCAGCCTTAACAGGAATCAGTTTGCGGATAGCACCAAGTTTTTGGTCGGTGTAATTTTCCTCGCGGAACAACCCGTTGGGGTCCATGGTATTGTCAGTTTCATTAGTCATAATGGTTCAAATCTTGGGGTTAGTTAAAGCCCGACACCCTAGCAGACATCGGCAAAAAGCTCTAGGTAATACGCAACAGCCCGCGACAGGCTAGCACACTGAGCATAATCATCGCGGAGGACATAAGCAGACAGCTCACCATGCCAAACTGCTGATACAGCAGGCCCGATAGTAGGGTACCTAACAGGCGACCGGCAGCATTGGCCATATAGTAAAAGCCAACATCCAGTGACACCGCATCGCGCTGGGCATAGGCGACGATAAGATAGGAATGCATGCTGGAATTAATTGCGAACAGGGCACCGAATAACAGTAACCCAGTCACCAGTACCAATGTCGGTTGCCCAACATTGGCTAATGCCAGCGCAATAGCACAGGGAATTAGGGCCAATAAAACACCCCAGCTAACTAAACGTTGGCCATTGGGAAGTTGCCCCTGTTGTTGACCGGTAATCTTTGGTGCCAATGCCTGCACTATCCCATAAGCTATCACCCACCCAGCCATCAAAGTACCCACCTCGATATGGCTCCAATTTAATTGACTGTGCAGAAACACTGGTAGGGCAACGACAAACCAGATATCTCTGGAGCAAAATAAAAATAATCGCGCTAGAGATAGCCAGTTAACAGATGCACTTTTGTTTAAGGATTGGGTAAAGCGTTGTTTATTGGTGCCAGGCTGGTAGCGTAGTATTGCCCCTCCAATCAGTAAAGCAGGCACCAGCAAAAGGATCATAGCGATCAGACTGCCACGAAAACCAACAGCGGCAAGTAGGGTGCCACCAAGGAAAAACCCCAAACCTTTGAGCGCATTCTTCGACCCAGTTAGCATGGCGATCCAGCGATACAAACGACCTTGCTGATTCTCAGGCATCAGCGCTTTGATACTGCTTTTGGCACTCATTTTATTGAGATCTTTGGCTATGCCCGAGAGCGCCTGAGCCGCCATCACATAGACTACCGTCAGTTGGCTTGGCTCGACCAGCAGCATGGTTAGCGCTACGATTTGTAAACTTAAACCAATCTGCATACACAATGTGGTACCGATACGAGATGCTAGCCAGCCCCCGTAAAGGTTGGTCACAATGCCAAAAAATTCGTAAAGCAGAAAAAGGCTTGCGAGTTCAATGGGGCTATAGCCGAGATCGTGAAAGAACAGTAGCACCAGCATACGCAGAGCGCCATCGGTCAGCGTAAAGGCCCAGTAACTGGCGGTTACGGTAATATATTGGGCTAAAGCAGATTGCAGTTGCATAACTGACCTATAACGACGCCGCCACCAACGCGGTTAACTCCATCATGCGATTAACATAGCCGATTTCATTGTCGTACCAGATAAGTATTTTAACCTGAGTGTTATTGACCACCATAGTAGAGGGGCCGTCGACAATACCGGAACGTCGATCATTGGTATAGTCCACAGAGACGAGCGGGCGTTGTTCAAAACCCAATATTCCCTGCAGTCTGCCATCGGCAGCGGCTTTAATTGCATGATTAACCTGATCCACTGTTACCGCTTGGCGCAGTTCAAATACGCCATCAGTAAGCGATGCATTGGCCAGAGGTACTCGTACAGCGAGCCCATTAAGCCGGCCTTTTAGCTCGGGGAAAATCTCAGTAATCGCTGTTGCCGACCCCGTACTTGTCGGAATAAGTGACATACTGCTGGCGCGTGCGCGGCGCAGATCCGTGTGATATTCATCGAGAATACTTTGCGTGTTGGTTATATCGTGGATAGTGGTAATAGAGCCATGTTCAATACCAAAGGTCTGATGTAACACATCAATCACTGGCGCCAAACAATTGGTGGTGCAGGATGCTGCGGTAACAATATTCTGATCTTGATACAGCCGGTGATTAACACCCATTACCACATTAACTACCTTGTCCAAGGGCAGACCCTTAATTGGAGCTGATACCACAACTTTGCCAATGCCTTGCGCAAAAAATGGGGCCAATGCCTGTTCGGTTTTTAAGGTACCCGTGCATTCAACGACAATATCAACATCAGCAGCTTGCCAAGGTGTATCGTCAATTGCGGCGCATTGGGAATAGCCAATAGATTGGCCATCGATAATAATTTGATCGTTATGCTGATTGGCGCTGATATCTCTATCCCAAGTGCCATGCACCGAATCGTAGCGCAGCAGATGGGCGGCACTGTGGGCATCCCCCGCGACCTCATTAATATGCACAATGTGAAAATCGCTATTGCCCCAAGATTCACGCAACGCCATGCGGCCAATACGACCAAAACCATTAATGCCTACTTTTACTGTCATGCTAATACCACTGAATTAATCTAAACCAAAATAAAGTCTAACCGGTAATTTTTACAAAATTATGATGGATCTCAAAACTGTATTGGCACGGCGTATCGCACAATCATCAATACGCTGAGAGACGCACATGTTTTTCGCTAGGTTAGATAGGCAACCAACACCAAACGTACTGTGAAGAGGCTGAACAACTGAATAACTGTTTTACCAGTCGCCAATTGTTACCAAATAGGCCATCGCAAGATGACCTAGTCTAAATAGTAATAACCTTTAACCAGTAGGCTCGCTAGCATCAAGGATATGACCTTGCTCTAACTCTTCTGCAGTGGCATCGCGAATATCTTCAATTGATACTTCAAAGGTAAGGTTTTTGCCTGCTAGCGGGTGATTGCCATCCACGGTAACCAACTCATCGGTGACCGCTGTCACTGTTACCGGAACACTACCACCCTGACCGGTCTGCGCTTCAAACTGCATCCCTACCTCAATACTGTCGACACCTTGGAAAGCATCTCGGGGCACTTCTTGAATTAATTCAGATTGCACTTCGCCGTAGCCTTCAGCGGCACTGACAGCGACCGTCATATTGTCACCAATAGCCTTGCCTGTAAGTGCATTTTCAAGACCGGGAATAATATTACCGGCACCGTGGAGGTAGGCCAGAGGCTCTTTACCCGCTGAGCTATCAAGCTGTTGGCCGTCGTCGTCGGTGAGTGTGTAATGAAAGCTTACCGCGCTATTGTCTTTGATTGTCATGAGTGTTTTCCGCAGGATAGTGTAAAAGCCGCCATTATGCGTTAATGGCGTATAAATATCGAACAGCAAAACAAAGGGTGCGCGGAGCAGTGAGTTCTGTCATATTTATGTCATATTATCGTCATTAAATAAGGACTCTGTTAAGTGGAAAACAAGGTCAATTTTATGCCTAAGCACACCATCCTATTGGTCGATGACGAGGCGCCGATTCGAGATATGCTAGCCATAGCCTTAGAGGCTGCGGATTACAATGTGCTGCAGGCAGAAAATGCCCAGCAAGCGCATGCCTGTATTATTGATCGGCATCCACATTTGGTTTTATTAGATTGGATGATGCCAGGAACCACCGGTCTGGAATTATTGCGGCGGTTGAAGCGCGATGAGCTCACCGAAAAGATTCCGGTCATTATGCTGACGGCTAAAGCAGAAGAAGATAGCAAAATTTCTGGTCTGGACGCTGGCGCCGATGATTATATTGCCAAGCCTTTTTCGCCTCGAGAACTGATATCCAGAGTTAAAGCGGTACTTCGCCGCATTGGGCGAGAGGAACTCAAGGATATTATTACTGTTGATCAACTGAGCTTTGATCCTCTAAGCCATCGCGTCAGTATTGCCGACAAAGATATTAATCTCGGCCCGACAGAATACCGTATGCTGCAGTTTTTCTTGACCCATCAAGAGCGCGTCTACTCCAGAGATCAGATTCTCGATTATGTGTGGGGCGGCAATGCCTATCTCGACGAGCGCACGGTTGATGTGCATATCAGGCGTCTGCGTAAAGCAATTTCAGTTGCAGGTCATGACAACTATGTGCAGACTGTGCGGGGAGCGGGTTACCGCTTCTCTACTCAACTGTGAAATGATTATAAGGCGTCAAATCATTGCGACCGGGAATGCATACAGAGATATGGCGTATAGTGCTGGTTGGGCTATTCTCGTTTTTTTTCGGCTGGAGCTTAGGCTATCCGTTTGAGATTCTATTCGCTGGGGTAGGGCTCTATTTTCTCTGGACGTTTCATATTATCTCGTTGCTGTTTGACTGGATCGATCGCGGTATGCGCGGTATCCCGCCAGATGCCGATGGTGTTTGGGGAGAAATCAGCGACACCTTGAATCGACAGCGCCGACGTCATCGTCGCACTCAAGAAAAAATGCGTCGTACCATCAATCGTGTATCGCGTCTGACCGAAGCATTGGAAGAGGGTATTTTGGTGCTGCGTAATGATCGCACTCTGGACTGGTGGAATAGCGCCGCCACCGGCCTGTTGGGTTTGCGTTCCTCTGATCGAGGTAGCGCAATTATCAACCTTATTCGCGATCCAGACTTTGTTGAATACATTAATCAACCTGAGTTTAAAGGCTCAGTCGAGTTAGCGTCGTCAACCCAAGTCGGACGCTTATTAAAGTTTGCCGCATCTTTTTTTGGTGATGATGAAATTGTGCTAGTTATCACTGATATCACGCGTCTGAATAGCTTAGAAGATATGCGCAAAGAATTTGTCGGCAATGTGTCCCATGAACTGCGAACACCATTAACGGTCATGCGGGGCTATATAGAGACGCTCCAAGACAGCTCAGATAACAGTGCGGCGGTCGAGCGTGCCTTTGAGCAAATGGCAAATCAAGTCAATAGAATGCAAGCCTTGGCCGATGATTTAATGTTGCTATCTAGATTGGAGGCAGAGGGTCCGATCGCAAAGTTAGAGTCAGTTAATTTACATAAACTCTTAGCAACTATTGTGGCTGAAGCTGAGGTGCTTAGTGGCGGTGTGCATAAACTGAATTTAACCTGCCCAGACAGTATAGAAGTAAGTTCGCAGGGCGATAGTTTACGCAGTGCCTTTAGCAATATTGTTTTCAATGCGGTGCATCATAATCCCAAAGGGGCTACTGTGGATATTCAGGCTCAACAGCACGCAGATAATATTACGGTCAGTATCAAGGATGACGGCGTCGGCATCGACGCCGCGGAAGTTCCTCGTATAACAGAGCGCTTTTATCGGGGTGATAATAGTCGTAATTCAAGTACCGGCGGCACTGGATTAGGCTTGGCCATCGTTAAACACAGCCTCAACCAATGTGGTGGTGATCTCAGTATTAGTAGTCGCTTAGGGTATGGGGCGACATTTATTTGCCGCTTACCTGTCGTCACTCACCAACCGACAAAATAACGCTACATTAATAACCCGCTTGTGTTCTAGTCAGTGCAGCGAAAAGCATGGTGCAAAAAATAATCACCTTCTTGTCTTGGGTTTGGTTCGGTCCATTGCGACTCGATGGTCCAGCCCTGAGCACAGTAATGTGCCATATCGATATACAGTCTCTGCGTAGCAATAGTCACAGAT
>CBFHVP010000054.1:0-11653 GCA_965659315.1 uncultured Porticoccaceae bacterium
GCTACTACCAGCGTCAGGATGTTGTCCTTATTCGTCAAATTCGCTCACTACTGTACGAGCATGGGTTTACCATCGGCGGTGCCCGCCAGCGTCTAGATGGCGAACCAAGCAAGAAAGAGCAGACACCCTACAAACAGCTTTTAGAGCAGACCATTGTTGAGCTGGAAGATATTTTAGAAGCACTCAAGTAATCCTATTAACAGTCGGTAAACTCAGTATAAATTGTTGCAATAACAGGCTTAGCCTGTATCATTGCGGCTCTTAAATCGGGGCGTAGCGCAGCCTGGTAGCGCACTACACTGGGGGTGTAGTGGTCGCAGGTTCAAATCCTGCCGTCCCGACCAATAAACCAAAACAGCCTCCCTTGTGGAGGCTTTTTTGGTTTATAAGCCCCTCACTGCAGGACGTTGAGGTTTAGCAATAAGCGACGCTTATTGCGTGACCGGTTCACTTAATGAAACCTTTTAGTCTTATACTTCCGCTTTAAAAAATTTCTATTTGAAAACCTACCTTAAGGCATTGATTGATACATATAGATTTATAGCTAAAATAGGATTCGTGCTGCTATAGGTGTAGCGCTCGTAGATTCGAATTTTGTTGTTCCGATGGGTTTTGCGAGAGTTAAGACTTCAGGCTCACCAACAACACTTATGGCCGCATCTGAGCAATGAAGATATCGACGATGATTTATAGCTACGGAACCTTGCTTATCAAGTGATACGCCATGCATATTCTTTCCGCACTGGTCCAGTCTGCCTAATTGCGACGTAAAACGATTATCTATAAGAGGTGTTTGCCCGAAATTATGTCTACTGCAAAGAAAGCCCTTTTACCATTTGGCACAACCTCCAGCGCTCCGGCTATAGTTTTGCCCGACACCGCGCTGTTCCTTTCAGAACGAGGATCCTTAACCAAAAACTATTTTGAAAACGCCGTAGATTTATTGAATAGAGAATATGAAGCAATCCGCAAGTTGGCTGAGTTAAATGAACTTGTGTATAGCGCCTCATATAATTTCGTGCCTCGCGTCGGGCAGCGCTACCACCTTTATCAGAAAGCCGATGGCACCTATCTGCTTAGCATGATTGAAAATTGGACGGCGCACCAATTTGTGGTTTCTCTGGAATATACCGCTGATAGTGTTTGGAAAGAGGTTAGTTGTTGATAAGATTTAAACACTACTAAAGGCGTCTGTGGGATCAGCAGTTGAGGGTGCAGGGCTCGAGGATTTTTCAGCCTAAGTTGTATTCAAAGCACATTTGGTATTAGCGCACCGCAGTTGGTAAAAAATCTTTTTTTCAATATCTGTTATACAGGTTAAGTGATTTGCCATTATCGGCGATAATGGCTCGAGGTCTTATGCTAATTATTTAGTCAGACTGACTTCTGCCTGTGCAGTAACCATGTTACAAATCCAATCGACGCAAATAGCCTACGTTAACTTCTGCAATACTGTTGTGAATACAGATCAATCTGCCACACCTAGCTTCGCCCATACATACGAAAGTGGATAAATATTTGTACTAAGCTGAAAGGGCTTTAAAAACAATCCTAGGGGGTTTGTTATGAAAGCCATCCTATTTCAGTCGTTTTTGGAATTGGTGGAAGCTCAGTATGGTGCTGATACTCTTGATGCAATTCTGGCTGATGTCGATGCCCCCAGTGGTGGGATTTATACCGCTAGTGGTGACTATCCGCATATCGAGTTGATTGAGTTAATTGTGGCCTTAAGTAAACGTACCCATCTCTCAGCGTCCAATCTGACTAAAAGTTTTGGCATGTATCATTTTGCTGAATTTATCGCCGCATATCCGCAACTTTTCACTGATCTCCATTCGTCGTTCGAACTGTTGGAAAAGGTTGATAGTTTTATTCATAAAGAGGTGCAAGCGTTGTACTCTGGGGCAAAACCGCCGAAATTTGAATTTAGTAGAAAAAGCCAAAATTCCATTGAGCTGATTTACCATTCACACCGCTGTATGGGCGATGTGGCTGAGGGGCTGATTTTAGGCTGTGCGGCTTATTATGGTGAAAAGATTACTATAAAACGTGAGACTCTCGGTGATGGCAGTGGCTCCATTGAGCGATTTTTACTTACTCAGCAATTTTCCGCAATGGGGTAAAGGTCAGTTGTGGCTATATTATCTTACCTAGCCAGTGAAGTAAGTCTTCATATACCTCGGCTCTGTTCGTTTCATTGAGCATCTCATGGCGACCCTGCGGATACAGTTTACAATCGACCTGTTTAACAGCGGCATCCAGTAACGCCCGCTGTAGTTTCAGCACACCTCGACCATTGTCGCCCACTGGGTCTTGGTGCCCAGAAAATAAATAAATCGGTAGCTCGTGATTAATTTTTTGCATCGATTGTGGGTTCGCTATATCTGCTAATCCATTAATAAAGTCATACCATGATTGGGTGGTAATGGCACCGCCACACCATGGGTCGGCAATATAGTTGTCAACTACTCTAGGATCTCTGGATAGCCAATCTTTCTCAGTGCGTACCGGCTTGAAAGCGCGATTAAATGAACCAAATGATAATTGTTCTAGCAGATTACTAATATTGCGTCCGCCGAGGCGAGCGCGTTCTAGCCACGTGATTCCGGCAATTATTTTGCATACGGCCGACGGCATATAGTTGGAGCCAGATAGGATTAGGCCTATGAGTTTTTGATCATATTGCTGTTGCAATGCTGAGGGATATAACTGACAGAATCGCGTCGCCATAAATGATCCCATGCTGTGACCCAAAATGATCAAGGGAAGTTGATGTTGTTGGCAAAGAGCACTGATCAGATGCCATTGATCATCAACCATCTGATTCCAACTATTGTGATCGCCAAAATGGTAGAGACTATTTTGGGCGTCACCGGTGAGCCCATGACCGCGGTGGTCATTGGCGGTAACCATAATATCGTGGTGATTAAGGAAATTGGCCAGATCGGCATAACGAGCACTGTGCTCAGCCATACCATGCATAATATGCAACCATGCTTTGGGCTTTTTTGGTAACCATTGATGGTAGTGAATGATGCTAGTGCTATTAGCCCTAGTGTTATTAGTCCCAGTGCTATTAGCAATATCTATCGTTTTACGTTGCATAAATTATATGGCCTTTGGTTGGCTCTAATATTGTCTGGCTAGAGGGGCTATTAAAGCGAATCTGCACGAGACTGTCACAATAATTTACCAGTATTTTGCTAGTGAATAGAGTGGCATTATTTTCCAACAGTGGCATTTTTTAACAATCTGCCGCAAACCGAGCTTTTAAAACGTTTGCCGGTGGTTTGTACAAGGGCGGATATCACTGTGATATACAGCGGGAACGGGTGTATTTTTTGCTCTTACGGGGGCAGTCTGATTGTGTATCCAGCACCGTATGTTATGCTCTCGCGCTATATTTTTTTGTGTTTGAGACTCCTGTGAATATTACTGTTGCTGTTTGCTTACTTTTTATCTCCTTGCTCCTGTTATGCAAATCTTTAGTGTCTAAATGTTTTGATTGGCTGCTGTCATTAGCATCATGGAAACCTATTGGTATAGGCAGTATTGTTATTGCTGTGCCTCTATTGGTTTGGAGTATTGGTACCTTGGGTTGGTATTACCACAGTGCTCGATTGGCAATATTTTTGGTCGGGCTGATGACCTTGCTAAAAGGTATTTATATTCTTACGCTTAATTTAACGCCGCTAAAAAACTTGATGCGTTCTGTTATTCGTTATTACTATCGGGTCACCATTCCGCTGTCATTTCTCTGTTTACTTGCTTCGGTGTTTATTTTAACCCGATCCTATATTGGGCCCGTCCCCGACCAGTCTAATTGTCAATCAACTGAGGTGCTTGCGGTAAGCTGTGTGGTCACCAATCCGGAAGATATGGTTATTACACCGGATAAGCGGTTTTTACTTGTTTCGGAGTTTGGCGGTATCGCTCCGCTTGAAAAGTTAACTTCCGGTCAGCTCGCATTGGTTGACGTTAGCAGTAAAGCTTCGGTTCCCTTAGCCATCATCTATTCAGACAATACTTGGGGTGATGGGTACTGCACTAAAACAGCGACTAGTCCTTTTAGCCCTCATGGTATCGATTTAATAGAGCGTAATGATGGTCGCTATCAGCTCGCTGTAGTCAATCATATGGGTGCAGAGTCGATAGAGATGTTTGAACTAGTGGCGGTTGATGCGGCGAGCGAAGAGCAACCAGAGGCGCCACTTAAATGGGGTTTAATTTGGCGTGGCTGTGTATTGGCACCGCAAGCAAACTTTTTAAATGATGTTACCTTGCTTAGTGATGGCAGTTTTTTTGTTAGCCATATGTACCACCCTGAGTTTAGTGAGGCAGCTTTTATTTATCAGCAGATTGCTAAACAAGACACTGGTTATGTTATGTACTGGAGTGCATCTACAGGGTTTGGTCAGGTACCTGCTACCGATGGTGCCATGCCCAATGGGCTGGTGTTTGATGGAGAGAATGATATTCTTTATGTGGCCTACAATATTGGTGATAGGGTAAGCGCAATTGATATTATTAATAAAACAGTGACGCATAGTATCTCTATCGATGGACCAGATAATTTGGTCTTGCAAGAGGGTACTTTATGGGTCACTTCTCTAGATCATCACCTCCTCGATGCATTAGTCTGTCATGATCTTAGTCCTTGCGCCTTGCCATTTTCAGTATTAGCACTGGATGCCAGCAATCTTGAATTAACTGAACGTTGGGCATTTACCCAGCAGCCTTTTGGTTTGCCGACAGTGGCGCTACCACTTAAAAGCGAGACATTGAATCAGGTGTTTATCGGTACATTTAATGGCGATCGGTTGGCTTATTTTAATAGGCCTTCTAGCAAACAGACGGCGACCGAACAGGTGCCTATCGAAGAGCTTATCGAGCAGCCTGTCGATAGTTTGCCAATAGCTGAATCTGGTACTGACAAATAGGCTGTATCGCTCCTGCCATTTATTTGCAGTAGCTATTTATTTACAGTAGCTTTGCATATTTGGTGTAGCGGCTATTTGTTAGATCTTAACTTTATTGAGGACAAAAAAAGGGCGGCTCTCGCGAGCCGCCCTTTTCTGTTATTACTCTATTAGAAATCAATAGAGAAGCTGACACCTGCTGTACGTGGAGCGGAGGGGTAGCCACTAAAGATAGCAGCAGCAGCCCCAGCTGCGTCTGTGCCTGGAGAGATAAATGTTGTTTCCATCCATTGCTCGTCAAATACATTATTAGCCCAAATTGTTAATGTGCTAGGGCCTTTTGACATAGACAGATTTAGATTGACAACATCCTTACTCGAGACATCCATACCATTTGTAGCGAGAACCGCTCTATGCTCTGGGTTTTCTAATGTGAAGTATTCACTTTCACTAAGGGCAGTAACAGACAGCATATTATCAAAGCCCAAAGCGTTAAATGCATAGTTCACAGAAGCGGTATATCGTTGCTCTGACACTCTTGATGGACGTGTGTTGCTGAGGTCCACATCTTCAACGATATGTCCATCACCATACTTTGGATCATGAACAATACCACCCAAGCTGACGGTTAAGTTCTCTGATAGAGCAAATAACGACTCAAACTCGAAGCCATCAGAGGTTTGCAATGGTGCGTTTGAGAAAGCATAACCACCACCCACAAATGTTGAGGTCTGGAAGTTCTTAACCTCTTGATCAAAGTAGGTCAGATTTAGATAGCCATTAGCAAACTGTATTTTTGCACCTAACTCATAAACTGTTGATTCTTCGGGCTCAGCATATCTCTGTCCATCAATAGCTAGGCTTAAATTTAGCGGATTATTTGCTGCGGTATATCCTAAAGCCGCCATTTCAGCCTGTGATGGGTTTGAATCTCGGCTTAGATCCCAAGACGATGATTTAAACCCAGTTGAAACACCACCGTAAATACTCACAGAGTCTGAATATTCATAGGTCAGCTTGGCGGTATAATCGGTATTGGTATCATTTGATTTACCATCATTGCCAATATTTGGGTATTCAAGCGAGGGCTTTAAATATTGCAGAGCATCGGCGCCCGTCAAAGGTCCAACGAAATAAGCCGCAGGAATTGTGGAAAATGGCACATTATGCACGGTAGAGAAAGAAACCTCTTTATCATCATCGAGGCGGCTGACGCCCAATAATAGCGAGAGTTGATCACTCAGCTGAATATCGGCTTGCGCAAAGATTGATAAGGACTGGTTGGATTGCTCAGCGCTGTCAACCGCGCCTTGCCCAGGCGCATAAAATTGCGTGTAAGCTTCACCAGTGTCTGGGTTTGTACCCATAAAGCCCTGAAATGCTGTAGGGCTTTCGAGCAGATCAAATGTCCCTGTTACGCCTGTAAGCATGGTAGCTTGAGCATCCATATAACCTCTAAATGCTGAACCAAATCTGATTTCGCTAGTACCCGAGATATCCTCATCAGAGTAGAACAATCCAGTTGTCCAATCAATATTGCCGGTCGAGAAAGCAAGTCTTAGCTCAACTTGATCACTATCAATGCTCATCGTATCACGGCCACTTGACGTCAGTGGAGCACTATCGAAGTCCACATCCTGTAGTGTTGAGTACTCCATAGTACGATTGGCTATCATACCGGTAAGCTCACCCCAGCCAAGATCTTTCTCCATAGTCAGGGAGATGCCCTCATTGACATTTTCGTTGCTGGGACGGAAGTTAAAGTAAGTCTTCCCAGCATGAGTCGGGTCAGGATCAGAAGCTGCATTGGGAATTGTACCGCCCGCCGCTGCGATGACTTGATAGGAGCCCTGATCCAGTCGATAGGCGTTGACAACACCACAGCACACCTCATCAGCAGAACTGCGATCGGCAATAAGACGCATGGACAGATCATCCGATGGCGTGTAGAGGAAATCAGCTCTAATTGAATAACGATCTCGGTTGGCAACGTCACCCATTGCGCCCGCGACTTGGTTCTGGAAGAAACCGTCCCTTGAGTTTTTGCTTCCGCTTACCGCTAAAGCAAGGTTCTCAGACACGCCCGTGGTCAAATAAAACTTAGCAGTTCTGGAGTTATAGTTACCCAAACTTAGGCTGGCGTTGCCCTGAGTTTCCTGAGAGGGTTCTTTGGTTCTTATGCTCACTACACCCGCCGACGCACTCTTACCAAACAGGGTACTTTGCGGCCCGCGAAGAACCTCGATTTGCTCAACCACAGGTAAATCATCCAGAGCGCCGGGGATTCTTGTTCTGTAAACGCCATCAACTACGATTGCCACCGCAGGCTCGATGCCCACTGATGAGCCACCGCCGCCAAAGCCGCGGATATAGACTGAAGAGTTAATGGTTGTTTGGTTCTGTCGAGTGTCAAAAGATGGTACAAGTTGCTTTAAATCCATTAAATCTGTGACATTCCCTGCTTCAATAGACGCCGCAGATACTACGGAAACCGCTACCGGAACTTCTTGCAGTGTTTTTTCAGATTTGGTTGCAGTAACTACGATTTCATCGATCTCAGCAGTTTGAGCTACACCTGCCGACATCGCACCAGCGACGGCAATCGCTAGGCGTAGACGTTTGGAATTAATAATATTCATGTTTTCCCCTCAAATATCTAGATGTTGTTTTTATCTTACTGTCGTTTTTGGAGACCCATTTGACGGTTCTCGACCCAACTCCCCCAACTCTATCTGCCATTGCGTTGGATATCAACCTTTATACGCAGTCTCTTTGCTGATTCGATCAAGAATTATCGAGGCTCTATGGGTGCTGTGGATTGGCAAATAAGGAACGACCATAGTTTTGATACAAAGGCCGTGACTCTCCGTAAAAAATTTAATATTTCAACGACCCGAGCTGACGAATATGCGTGCTAACACACCTGCAAAATACAAGCAAAAGTTTACCGACGACCAGCTGTCGCGGATTATCGAGATGGCTTGGGAAGATCGAACTCCCTTTGAGGCAATAGCGTTTAATTTCGGCTTAAATGAGTCGGCGGTGATTAGTCTGATGCGGCGGCAGATCAAACCAAGTTCATTCAGGCTGTGGCGCAAGCGGGTATCGAGTCGCAAGACCAAGCATCAATCTCTGCGCTCGCCGGATGTCAGTCGTGGCTACTGCCCCAGTCAATACAAACGTTAAGTTAAATGGAGCGCCGATATGAAAAAAAGCATGTTCATTGTTACTTTTATGCTGGTCTTAAGTGGTATGGCTAAGGTGGCGGCCGATACCTTGTGGGTAGATAAGTTTGATAACGATCCGCAAAGACGCTGGAACTATGTCAGCGATCAGGTCATGGGTGGCGTATCTAACGGTGCTATGGTGTTCGCATTGGACGGAGATGAATATTTCGCTCGCATGACAGGTCGTGTCAGTACCGACAATAATGGCGGCTTTATCCAATTTCGCCGGGCTATCGACAAGGGGGCGCTCGATTCCGCTACTGGTGTCTATCTGCGGGTTAGAGGTAACTCGCAGCGTTACTTTGTGCATATGCGTACGTCGGGCACGGTCTTGCCCTGGCAGTACTATCAAGCCAGTTTTGACGTCACTGAGCAATGGCGCACTATCAAGATCCCTTTAACAGGCTTTCAACGCTCCGGTTCTTGGTTAAGAACTAGCCTTAAACCGGCATCGATTCGCAGCATCGGTGTGGTGGCCTTTGGTCGTGATCATCAGGCCCAGATCGATGTCGCTGAGATAGGCTTTTACCGTTAAGCCGCTTTACTCTATTATCATTACCCTGGTTAATTGATTGAAAAAGGTGTTTTGACAATGAGCGATTCAAGGGTGACAGAAGGGCGCGGCAAACTGTACAGCAGTATCTTGGACACCATAGGCAATACGCCATGTGTTCAGGTCAAAAAAATAGCGCCAGAGCACGTGCGGCTCTATGTTAAAGCTGAGTTCTTTAATCCAGCGGGGTCGGTTAAAGATCGACTGGCGATTAGTATTATTGAAGAAGCCGAGCGCAACGGCCAGTTGCAGCCCGGACAAACCGTTATTGAAGCGACCAGTGGTAATACAGGCGTAGGCTTGGCCATGGTCTGTGCGGCCAAGGGCTATCCTTTTATTGCCACCATGCCCACCAGTGTCTCCATAGAGCGGCGTAAATTAATGCGCTTTTTGGGGGCTCAAGTGATTCTGACACCCAAGGCCGATAAAGCCATGGGCTGCTATCTTAAAGCGGTAGAACTTGCCGACGCTAACGATTGGTTCTTAGCGCGTCAGTTTGAAACCGACGCAAATGCGAAAATTCACGAAAACACCACAGCGCGGGAGATTCTTGCCGACTTTGCCGATGATCGCCTTGATTATTGGGTAACCGGCTATGGTACCGGTGGTACTTTCTCTGGTGTGGCCAAAGTGTTGCGAGAGCAGCGCCCAGACACAAAGATAATACTTAGCGAGCCCGCCAACGCGCAGTTAGTGCAGAGTGGTCAGCCACAGCAGCGCACTGCTGATGGTTCTCCTCAAGGTAGCCATCCAGCCTTTGAACCCCATATGATTCAGGGCTGGACACCAGATTTTATTCCCGCCGTGCTGCAAGAGTCCATCGACAATAAGCGCTTTGACCAACTTGTACCGATCGATGCTCAGGAGGGCATAGAGGCGTCAAAGTTATTGGCGCAAAAGGAAGGCATTTTCACCGGTATCTCAGGTGGATCGACATTCGCTGTGGCGCTAGATATAGCCAAAAACGCCGAGCCAGGCACCGTTATTCTCTGCATGCTCCCAGATACCGGTGAGCGCTATTTATCATCACCGCTATTCGATGATGTCGGTGAAGATATGAATGAGGCTGAGTTGGCATTATCCCAGTCAACGCCAGGGTTTCATCTAAATGAGTAGCCTACTTCTGACGCGCCGCATACGCTGCTAACTGCTCGGCAGAGGCGGGTGGTTGGTGGTTTTCCTTCCACTCGCTGTAGGGCATGCCATAGATCTCTTGGCGCGCTTGCTCATAATCCAATTCAACACCCTGTTCCTCAGCGGCCGCGGCATACCACTTGCTCAAGCAGTTACGGCAGAAATTGGCCAGTATCATCAAATCTATGTTTTGCACATCTTTATTGGTGTCGAGATGCTCGAGCAGACGGCGGAACGTGGCGGCTTCTATAGCGATTTTTTGTGAATCAGAAATCATTAGTTGTAATTCCAGAGTTTAAAAGTAGCGAGCGTCGCAGTATAGCTTCAATTACCTTTAAGAAAACACTAGAACTGCCACGAGCGCCCAATATTAGGTCGCTCGCTTTGGAAGTTGTGAAGGTGCTGCTTTGACAGCACCTAAAGTCTACTGCTGTTGCTGCTGTTGCGCTCGCAGATTTAACAACCAACTATCATGGCGCTGTTCAGCGTCGTAGAAAACGGCGGCAGTGAAAAAAGCCATGAATAACAAAATAAAGTGGCTGGCAATGCTAACCCCCATATAAATAACACTGCCGACATAGATACCAAATACCACCGACCACATCCATGCCAGAACCGTCATGATCCACAGCCGAGACACGGGGTCAGGGATATGCCGAAGTGGATTTTTGTTATGGTCCATAACTGCATTGTAGCAATCGTAGAACCATAGAAACGCGAGTTTTATTTTCATACTGTTACCCTCTGCTTGGTTGACTTGAGTCAAACATTTGCTTTTATTTTTCTTCCTAACATTTGCAGTTACGGGGGTGATTTTTTTTTGGATCAAACAGCCTTGTATTCAGCTGTATAATTGAGTTTAGCCTTACAGATAGCACTTTATGGCTAAGGACTCAGGTGAACAAGTTATTACTCTAGACAGTAAAAAGTCCCTGAAAACACGAGGGGCTGTATGTGGCTCTCTCAGATTTTTCAGTGCAGTGATGAACCTAAAGCGGAACAACTGGTGCGGTAAATCTCGTGTGCTATATATGGGGTAGCTAGAAAGGTAACTTTGCATTTGTTACAAGGGCTAGAAAGCAAAAAGCCCTTTAAAGATAAGGGCTTATGCGTATTGGATGGCGCACTCGGAAGGATTCGAACCTTCGACCGCCCGGTTCGTAGCCGGGTACTCTATCCAGCTGAGCTACGAGTGCGTTTGGGACTCATTTCTGAGGTAGCGCACTATAGGTGAGGGACTGGGTTGAGTCAATAGCAATGGCGCTACAATGCAGTGTTTTTGCGGTTTCATTTCAGCGGAAGGCGATAGGTACCTGCAGGGTATCTTTCAGTTCTTCCATCACCACATAACTGGTCGATTCCTGTACGGCCGGTAACTTGAGAATACGGTGACCTAATAGCTCTCTATAGGCGGCCATATCGGCGACTCGAGCTTTTAACAAATAGTCGTAGTTGCCAGACACTAAGCAGCAGCTCTGTATATTTTCTAGATCGAGCACTGAGCGGCGGAATTCCTCGAAGTTTTTCTGCGATGTATGGTTGAGTCTGATTTGTACAAAGACGACGAGGCCAGCATCGAGTTTTTCTGGGCACAGTTGCGCTGAATAACCCAGAATATAACCGTTTCTCTCTAGGCGTTTGACACGTTCAATGCAAGGGGTGACGGAAAGGCCAACCTCGCGAGCAAGTTCGGTATAGCTGATGCGGCCATCGCGTTGTAGGCAGCGAAGTATTTTGCGATCAATTTTACCAAGATTGTCCGCTATTGACGAAGGAGTAGGCATTAGTAAAATATCCTGTTAATTTTTAATTTGTAGAAA
>CBFHVP010000055.1:0-6790 GCA_965659315.1 uncultured Porticoccaceae bacterium
TCCAACATTTACGCAAGTGCCACCCAGATAACGCTCTTCTGCGACGGCCACCCTTTTACCCTTGGACGCTGCCATACGGGCGGCTCGAACTCCTCCAGAGCCTGCGCCAATAACAAACAGGTCATAATCAAATTGATCTTTCATTTATGTTGTGAACTCATTTTAAAGTGAATTAAATAGCAGGGTTTAATTAGTTATTTGGATATAAGGTTATATTTCTGCCTGCTTTTTATAAGTCAGGCTCTTTGATTTCGCGGCCATAACTGATGCCCAGGTAGAAACTGTGTAAGGGACAGCATAGGAGGTGATGATTTTTATAATGACCCCTGTATCGGGAATACCGCCCATTAATTTGTCACCGTGATTAATCAAAGCAAGAATCGTTCCCACAAAAATGCTAGTTTTCAGGCTCCTAATAACTATGGTGCGCTCGGTACCAGCAATGACAAATTGATGTAATATATTTGTTTTTTTCATGTGTGAAAGCACTCAACCGCCAAAGCCTGGCCACCACTCCAAAACACCAGTTTTGAAACTGTCACGCTCGCTAATTCGTTTAGACCAGTCCTCAATGGCGGGGTATTGGCCGAAGGAGAAGTTCGCACGAACCAGAGTAAAATGCACTGGCATCCACGTAATATCAGCGAGGGAAAATTTGTTGTCGACCAACCAATCGGCATGCGTTAGTATTTTTTCCGCTTTGGCAAAACAGTCATTAAGAGTACTGGTAGCTTTGTCTACATCTTGCTGAGTAAAGCCTGTTTCGCTGCTGCTTTTACTATGGAAATCGAGAAGTTCCGTATCCGTCTGTAAATTTCTGTAGGCTTGTTTCTGATCTTCAGATTGCCTCATCTTACCCTGTACCTGATGAAAGTAAATATAGGTTTTCACTGCGCCAATATGATTGTTTACCGCTAGTTTCATCCATGTATACATTTCCTCTAGACCTGTGTCTGATGAAGGTCTGAGAGTCGGTACCGGAAATTTTCGATCGAGATGGTCGATAATATCGTCCGACTCGGTGATAACCACGCCATCCTCCACCAATACCGGTACCAGACCTTTAGGGTTAATACCAAAATAGTCCGGCGTGAGGTTTTCTTTTTTAAATAGATCGATATGGTGACTGACCCAGGGGAGTTTTTTCTCCTCTAATGTTAAGCGCACACGCATGGAGCAATTAGAGACACCAGCATGAAAAAGATGAAGTCCTTTGAGATCTAAAACTTCTTTATTGGTGGGTGTAACGACGGCCATAGATACGCTCCATAAGTAGATTAGTAGTGATGAGGAAACTCGTGGGTTTCATCCGTTCTTCATAGTAATTAAAAGGCCCTTAAATGATAATCATCTACTCAGTGTACATATTGAACGCGATATACGATCAATAGAATTATCACGAGATTTAGCTTGGTACTGTGGCTGCACCGATTGAGACATTAATACTCAAGATCTTTCGATCGAACCAATTACTAATGTTATTGCCAGCCTATCTATTTTATCTCCCACACTTTGGACAACTACCTATAGAGGCCAATATAGTTGATGGTTTATACGCACTTCCTTCCTAAATTAGTGACATGCGATTAATAGACCGCGTTTTACGAACAATCAGTACGGTGATGTGCGTATTATCGTTTTAATCGCATTCTAATATAGTGATTGTGTTGTGCTGGTCTGTCTTCGTATTTAGTCTGAAAGACACACAAATAGATTAAACAAAACTACAAAATATTAAAATAGGGGTTAAACATGAGAATCAAGAATAAGATCTGCTTAGCAGCGGTTCCGGCTATGCTATTAGGAGTATCTCAAGCTAATGCAGCTTTGGAAGAGGTCATTGTGACTGCAACCAAACGTGCCGAGACGATTCAAGACGTTCCAGTATCAGTTTCGGCGGTGAGTTCGGATATGATGGAAAAAATCGGTATAACTGATATGGAAGATCTTTCCATTGTGGTACCAAACTTTGAGATTAACAGTGCTGCGGTTATTCCTAATCTTTATGTCCGTGGTTTGGGCGGCGGTTTAACACATGCTACTGAACAGTCTGTTGGTCGCTTTGTTGACGATGTTTATATAAGTCGTGCAGCAATTAATTTACATCCTTTTATCGACGTGGCGTCAGTGGAGGTCTTGAGAGGCCCGCAAGGAACGTTGTTTGGTAAAAATACTGCTGCAGGAGCTTTGATTATTCATACAAATGACCCGACTGAAACGTTTGAAGTTGGTGTTAATTTATCGTATAGCCAGTTTGCCACAACTGGCGGTATCAGCGAAGTGAATGGCTTTATATCAGGTAGTGTATCGAACAATGTTTTAGGACGATTAGCTGTTTTATACAAGGATAGAGATGGCTTTTACGAAAATCAGGCGGAGGGGCCTGATGGTGCCCAACGAGAAGACTTAGGTATTCAAGGGAAGTTGCTTATAGATGTCAGTGATGCCACCGCTATAGGTTTAAAGATGCAATACATGGATTACACCGAAAATGGTACAGATACAGGTGAGATGTCAGCAACTGGTGGCCCGCCACTGCAGGCTTGGCAGGGTTTTGCTGCGAACGCTGGCGTCGTAACTGCAAGTGAGTTTTCGCCGGACCTCGATTGGAAAATCTGGTCGGACTGTTCAGATGCTAATGCCATGGAAGCAACAGGATCTATTTCAATCGGAGCATTTTGTCCGAGCCGTGATATGGAAACAACGAGTTTTGTAGTAGATGTAGATCATGAAATCGAAGGTGGAGGCATTAAGTTTATTGCAGCCTATCAGGATTATGATTATTTGCATCGATTCCACGGATTAGATGGTGGGTTGGCAAACGTATTTCGTGCCCAGCGTGCAGAGACGTATGAAAGCTTTAGCTCAGAATTACGCTTTACCTCTGACGAAAGTGATACTTTTGATTACATTGCAGGACTCTACTACGAGGACAGTGATTTAGCTCGCGAACAGGACTCCGATATTAACTTTGAGCCAATGGGGCCCTATATAAGTAAGCATGAGCCCTGGACTCAGAGCACTTCCACCTTCGCGGTGTTTGCTCAAGGGCGCTGGTATTTAAACGATAGGGTTACAGGAATATTAGGAGGTCGCTGGTCGACCGAGACTAAAGACTTTAGTTTTGAAGAGTATATGACACCCTATGGAACTAGCGCTCCCACACTAATGCAATCAATACCGCTAAGAGTTGAGAGTCGAGACGAAAGTAAATTTACACCGTCAGCAACATTGCAAGTTGATGTTAACGAAGATGTTAACGTGTTTGCTACCTATTCGGTAGGCCACAAGACGGGAGGCTTCAGTGATCGCGTTGAGTCTCAAGATGGTTCTATTCAATATGACGCCGAGCTTATCGACGGTATTGAATTGGGTATGAAAGGGTTGTTTATGCAGGATGCTTTGTCGTTAAACGTAACTTTCTATCACATGAGTGTTGAAGGATTACAGCTATCGACTCAAATACCCAGTGCATCAGAGCCAGCGTTTAAAGTGGGTAATGCCGCTGATGTAACCAGTAAGGGTGTTGAAGTTGAGTCTAGTTGGGCCGTTAGCGAAAATTGGACCCTGGGTGCCAATTATGCTTATACCGATGCAACCTACGATGAGTATGTTGGCTCAGGAGACTGCGCTTCACAATATATAAATAGCAGTGGCGTTTGTGATATGAGTGGCGCGACTCTTCAATATGCCCCTTCAAACAAAGCGTCTGGATACGCTGAGTATTTCTCATCTGGCGCAGTAAATGGCTGGGATCTAAGTGCACGACTTGATTTGTCATACACCGATGATCATTACACAGATGTGGGGCTTTATGATTTTGCCTTCACTAAGGCATACAACCTATTAGGTGCGAGCGTGCGGTTGATATCGCCAGACGAGAGAACCACAGTCTCTTTGATAGGGCGTAATCTAGGTAATGAAAAAATTAATGCTTGGACAGCGCCCTCTGGACCAAACAGTATCTCTGC
This sequence comes from uncultured Porticoccaceae bacterium, assembly GCA_965659315.1. GTDB lineage: Bacteria > Pseudomonadota > Gammaproteobacteria > Pseudomonadales > Porticoccaceae > HTCC2207. Next base: position 3,972 of record CBFHVP010000055.1, read on the forward strand.
CATGACAGCTCCCCGTCAAATCACATTAAAGCTTGGCATGAGATTTTAAAGCCTGGGAAGAGGCGCTTCATCATGACGGGTTTATTTTTTCGATAATAAACTCGCCGTGATAAAGCAGTTATCACACCTTGACCAGAGTCGAAAATATTGAAACGTCTACTAGGGAATAAATTATGTTAGACCTCTACCATCATGGATCATCTGTTTGTGCAGCTAAAGTTCGCTGGGCAATGATTCTTAAAGGGCTAGATTTTGAAGCGCATTATGTTGATATATTAAAGGGTGAGCAGTTTGAGCCGGACTATATCAAAATCAACCCAAAAGCAGTGGTGCCGAGCTTGATTCATGACGGTAAGATTCTTAATGAGTCTACTGTGATTATGGAATATCTCGATTTAGCTTTTCCACAAAAACCAATCACACCTAGTGATCCATTCGAATATGTGAAAACCCGCTACTGGACCAAAATTCTCGATGAGCATCTACATCCCGCCTGCGGCACGCTGACATTTGCCAGTGCACATCGTCATATTGTTAGAAAAAACTTGAGTGAAAAAGAATTGGAAGAATTCCTCGCTTCTACTCCAGATCATTCGGTCACAGTAGATTGGGCGGGATTTAAAAAACAGGTGGTCAAGTATGGTTTTGATGCCCCAGGGGCTAAAGACAAAGTTAGGCTCTATGATCAATATCTGAAAAAAATGGATAGCGATCTACAGCAGACACGATGGTTATGCAGCGATGAGTTTGGCCTAGCCGATGTGGCACTGACGCCTTATGTCAATCGTGTCGCCATGTTGGGTATGTCGGGTTGGTGGGAAGGCCGCTTACCCTACCTTGCCGATTGGTGGCAACGTATTCAGCAAATACCCAGTTTTAAACCGGCAATTCTAGACTGGTGTCCTGAAGATTTGACCAATGATTTGCTGGTCTTCGGTAGTAAAAGTTGGCCTGAAGTTGCTGAAATAATTGAACTAGAAATTTAAAAAAGGATAGAGAAATGGGGCGATTAGACGGAAAAACAGCGCTTATCACGGGTGCCGGTCGAGGTATTGGTGCGGTGATGGCAAAACGTATGGCGCAAGAGGGGGCCTATGTTGTAGTTACCGATGTTCTTGATACCAAGGCTACTGTTGAGGCAATCACTGCTGCGGGTGGGTCGGCAAGAGGCATGAGTGTTGATGTCACCTCAGATGAGAACCTTGCCGCCGTGGTTGAAACTACTGAGAAGACATTTGGCAGCCTCGATATTTTGGTTAATAACGCGTCGATTTTTGCAGCGCTGCAACCCAAGCCATTTATGCAGATAGATAATGATGAATTTGACAAAGTTATGACGGTAAATGCCAGAGGCGTGCATCAGGCGACCAAAGCGGTCGTTCCCGCCATGTTACGTGCCGGTGGCGGCAAGATCGTCAATATAGCCTCGGGCACATTTTATTATGGCCCTCCTGGCCTATCCCATTACACCGCCTCTAAAGGTGCCGTTATCGCATTGACGCGTTGTTATGGTCGTGAATTGGGTGACAAGAATATTCAGGTTAACGCCATCGCCCCGGGTCTGACTGAGAGTGAGGCCTTGCAGGGCAATGCTGGCTTTGATCCGGCGCGTGGGCCAACCGTGCAGTCGCGTTCAATTAAGCGAGAGATGTTGCCTGAGGATCTGCTGGGTTCCTTGATGTATTTGATTACCACTGACAGTGATTTTGTTACCGGACAAACATTGAATGTCGACGGTGGCAAAGTAAACCTCTAAATGATAGGTAAGGAAATCTAAGTAAATGACAACGCATAATAATCAAGCTATAGGACATTGGATAGATGGCCGCGAGGTTCCCTCATCCGGTAATGCTGTATTGGAAACACTTAACCCATTGGATGACAGTCTCTATGGCACTGTTGTGCGAGGGACCGTTGCAGATATAGATAATGCGGTAGAGTCTGCCCACGCAGCATTTTTAAGTTATAGCAAGTCATCGACCAATGATCGGGAAGCTTGGTTATGTAAAGCGGCGGAACTCCTCGAAAAGCAAAAAGGACAATTTATCGAAATACTTCACAACGAAGGTGGCTCGACGCGGAAGAAAGCTGAATTCGAAACCAATAAAGCGATTTCATTTATTCGAGCGGCGGTGGGCATGGTGCGCAATCTCAGTGGTAAAACACTGCCCTCTGATTATCCCGGACGCATCAGTATGACCTGGCGAGAGGCGCGTGGTGTGGTGGCGGTTATTACACCATTTAATGTGCCTTTGATTAAGGCCAGCCGACTGTGCGCCAATGCACTGGCTACAGGAAGCACAGTTGTGTTGCTTCCTTCCGAAGAACATCCAATTCTTTCTCTTAAGTTTGCCCAGCTAATGAGCGAGGCGGGATTCCCTGCAGGTGCGCTAAACGTTGTAGCTGGCAATGGTTATGATATTGGTGATGCATTGACTGGTCACCCGCTAGTGAAATCGGTCACCTTTACTGGATCAACCCTGGTAGGCAAGCATATCCAAAAACTCTGTGCAGAGCATAATAAGCATGTCACCCTAGAGTTAGGTGGTAAGAACCCCCTCGTTATTATGGATGATGCTGATTTACAGGAGGCGGTGCCAGGTGCGATACGTGGTATTTTTATGCATCAGGGTCAGGCTTGTATTGGCTCGAGTCGTGTGTATGTGCATGACAATATCTATGAGCAATTTATTCAAAAGTATGTCGCCATTGCAGGTAGCTTAGGTATGGGCGATCTACGTGATCCAGATACCATAATTGGCCCCATTATTAGTCAACGCCAGCGCGAGCGCATCAAGCGGCATATTGAGGATGCTCGC
>CBFHVP010000055.1:6889-8664 GCA_965659315.1 uncultured Porticoccaceae bacterium
AGCAAAGGAGCAACCATTGCTACGGGTGGTCACTGGGATGGCAATCGCTGTGCCCCCACGGTGTTATTAGATGTAACCGCAGATATGGATGTGTTTCGTGAAGAGACCTTTGGTCCGGTTGTCTGTGTATACCGATTTAATGATTTTGATCAAGTAGTCGCAGAAGCAAATAACACTAACTACGGACTTAGCTCAGCGATATATACCGCTAATATCCATTTAGCCATGAGCTTTGCCAAAAGAATAGAAGCCGGTATGGTGCATATCAATAGCCCATCAATTACCGATGAGGCGCATGTGCCATTTGGCGGCGTTGGTGATAGTGGGTTTGGACGTGAAGGTACTGAGGCCGATTTGGATGCGTTTACCGATTTAAAATGGGTCACTATCCAAGCTTAATTATTCGCTGCAGGGATAGATGATTATTTGTCGGGGTAGTTTGGTGATAAGTCGATATAAAGGAGTCGTATACGGTGGCCAATAGAACAGGGGAGCGATTACCTGAGTTTAGCGTGCAGTTACTGAATGGAACGACGTGGCGCAGTCAAGATCAACCTGCAGGCAGTATGTCGCTTCTCACCATATACCGCGGTATGTGGTGCGGCCACTGTAAAAAGCAATTACAAGGTTTGGAACGCTTGCATGATGAGTTTGCCTCACGCGGTGTAGACTTATTGGCGGTCAGTGCTGATAGCGAAAACCGTGCTCGTAGCATGGCAAATGATTATGACTTGCATAAGTTAACGATTGGTTTTGATATGTCGATTGCCAGTGCAAGAGCCTTGGGCGTATTTATTTCCAAGCAAGAGAAAGCCATTGAAATGCCATTATTTTGTGAGCCGGCAACCTTTCTAATCAATAAAGAGAGAAAGTTACAGGCGGTATGGATTGCTTCAAGTGCCTTTGCTAGGGTAGTGCCGGACGATATATTAGCCTACGTTGATTTTTTAGCGCAACACAGTGATCGTGCGCCGCGAGGGTCATCATAGTCACCAATAGTAGCGTTTGAGCAATGCGCACTAATTCAATATTTAGCTTAACCTATGTAGCTATATTATTTCCTGTCAGGCCCTAGAGCTACCGATAGTTCAGGGCGTGCAGTTAATAATCTATTTTCCCATGGCGGTTTTTCACCATATTTTCTGCGCAAAAAGTCTATAAATATTCGCACCTTCATCGGTACAAAAGAGGATCGGCGATAAAACGCTGAGATCATAATACTCTTAAGCTGTACATCTGGAAGCACGGCGACAAGTTTGCCATCGATTATTTCTTGTTCAATAAAAAATGCCGGCATCACCGCCATATACTGATTGCTCATTATGGCCGCGCGTAACATCCATATGGTATTGGTTTGAATAATTGGTTGAATCGGTATCGGTTTTATGCCTTTGGGATGAGATAGATTGATACAGCAGTCGGGTTCAATAAAAGTGTTGTGACAGAATTTGTGCTGAGGAAGATCCTCTGGTGTGAGAGGCATGCCATATTGTTCGATATAGTCGGGCGTGGCTGCAATCAGTCGACGCACGGGGAAAATTTTAGATGCCTCTAGAATGCCGCTGGTGTTTTGACCGGTCTGCAGACACACATCAAATCCCTCTTGAACTGGGTCACAAAACCGATCATGTTGCTCCAATTCCACCGTAAGCTCAGGGTGTTCATTTTGGAATTCGCACAGATCATGGGCGATATAACTATGGATAAATGATGATATACAACTGACTCGGAACGTGCCGGTTAAGCCCCATTCTACACCGCTAACCGATGTCTTA
>CBFHVP010000055.1:8674-11427 GCA_965659315.1 uncultured Porticoccaceae bacterium
ACACGCACCGCTCGTTCATAAAAATCGGCGCCACCTTCGGTGATTGTTAGCTTGCGAGTAGAGCGTCTGAGCAGTTGCAATTCGAGATGATCTTCTAGCTGGTTAACGCGTTTGGTGATCACCGATTTTGCTGTTCCCGTCTGACGAGCGGTCTCTGCAAAACTGCCGACTTCGACTACTTTAACGAAAGCTCTTATGCATTCAAGTTCGTTCATTATTATGCCTTTTTATTAAACGTAATTTGCGAACAGTGAGACTGACATTTGATATATTATCATCGTCAACGCGTCGATATATATTAACACTCTCGCTATATTAGACAAATGACAAAGCGAGATTTTTCTTGAGCTAAAACAACGTATCTGCTTTTTTTAAAAAATGTAAATGGTTGGGCAGATTACTGAGCAATTAAATTGCCAGAAAAAGATGGCCATGGCGATGCCTTTAGACTCAGGGTTACGATCAATTAAGGGGAGGTCTTTTCGTGAAATTTAATAAACAAAAATTTAAAAAAACGGCAGTTTATTCTGCGCTAGGTGCGGCTATGCTAATGGGGCACTCCATAGCGAACGCGGCACTAGAAGAAATTATTGTAACCGCTCAAAAGCGCTCTGAGTCTCTTCAGGATGTACCTGTTGCAGTGAGCGCATTCACTGGTGATACGATGAAAACATTGGGTGTTACTAATGCCAGTGACTTAGTCAATATTACACCAGGATTTTCTTCCGGCTCTCAGCAAGGGTCTAATAAAAGCTATTTCTTACGCGGCGTTGGAACCAACGATGTGCACCTAACCGCCTCATCTGCGGTTGGGCAATATTTTGACGGTATTACTTTGACGAGTGGTTATCACGCTCGAGCAGCGCTATATGATATGGAGCGTGTTGAAGTGCTTAAAGGCCCTCAGAATACATTGTTTGGATTAAATACCACTGGTGGTGCGATCAATTATATTAGCGTAAAACCAGAAATTGGTGCAGGCACACAGGGCTCTGCTAGTGTTAAGTGGGCCAGTAATAGTCACCTTGAAACTGAATTCGCAGTCGGTTTCGATATCACCGATTCATTGGCCGCACGGGTTGCCATGCAGACGATCGATGATAAAGGCGCATTTAAATCGATCAGTAACGGTAAAAGATATGGTGATGATGACACCAGAAGTGGTCGTTTAGGTTTAGTGTGGCAACCTAATGATCAGTCTACGGTTTCATTTAATGTTCATGTACTGGATAGCAATAACAACAGTACCGCTGTAAAGGCTATGGGTACTAGATCAGCTGACGGTTCCGGTGGCGTCTGTGCTGATGCACCTATGGGTGTTGTGAACTTTGAAGCGAATACCAACTGCTTAGGTCGCAATGGTGGTGGTACCGGTGAAGCCGCATCAGATCCATCGACTAGTGATTGGAAATTGACTGCACAGGATGTTGGGTTAGAGAAACTTTCTACAGAGGGATTTTACCTCAAGATCGATCATGATTTGGAGTGGGCCACATTTAATTCCATCACTTCGTTCGATAATCTTACTTTTAAAAATGCCAATGATAATGATGGTAGTGATACGCTTAACTTGCATACTTTTCAGCAAGATGATCGAGATACCTTTCAGCAGGAGCTGCGCTTAATATCAAATGGTGATGGTCAATTGCGTTGGATTGCCGGGGTATATTATCTTGATGAGGATGCTGAGTCATACACCGGATTGCTTGGTTCAGCGGGTAAGTTTGGAGCGGGCAACAAGGTTCCAAGTGTTCAGCTGAATCATACCAAAGAAAACTTCGGGGTTTACTTTCAGGGTGAATATGACCTAGCCGATGCAATTACACTGACCGCAGGTGTGCGCTATTCGGAGGAAGAAATAGTTGGTAAGTATTTGCCTTCGTCCGCTAATGTTACTGGCGGTGATTCCCATCAGTTGTATTTCTCAGATGATGTTGAAGCGCTAGTCGCTGAGCAGAATCCGGGGACTGCTGATTATGATAGCAATGGCTATGAAATTGCCCGCCAGATAGAGCAAACGCTTGAGAATGAGGATGTTGGCTACACCGTTAAGCTCGATTGGAAAGCGACGGATAACTCTATGCTCTACGCCAGCGTATCCAGAGGCTTTAAAGGATCAGCTCTGGATACCAGACCTGTCTACGCCCTGTTTAAGGTGGCAAATGTTGTTAATTCCTTGGAAGATACTAAGCTTGAGCCAGAGTCTTTGGATGTATGGGAGATTGGCTATAAAGGCATGTTTTGGGACGGCAGAGTTGAGCTTGATGCCTCTAGCTTTTTCTACACTTATGAGAATCTTCAGCAGTTCACTTCTGCCGCTGGTGGTCTTCCTAGGCTAGAAAATGCGCCTGAGTCTGAGATAACTGGATTTGATGCCAATGTAAGGTATGCTGGCGATAATGGATTCTACTTGCAGGCGGGTGTCTCTCTACTTGATTCAGAAGTAACAGAGTCTGGTGATAGTAGTTTTGTTGAAGGTGCTGAGTTGGCGAGCGCGCCGGATCTATCGCTTAATTTGCTGGCATCACAAGATTTTCAATTAGAAAATGGCAATGTGCTAAATCTCACTGCCAATATTTCTCATACCGGAGATCAGGTTAAATCGACCGCAACAAACGGAAATATCAATGTTGTTGATCAGTTAACTCAGGAGGCATACACCTTAGTTAATGCGAATCTAACCTATCGATTTGGTGAGGCTGGGCAATATGCATTTTCAGTTTACGGTAAGAATCTGACTGATGAGCATTATT
>CBFHVP010000056.1:0-11370 GCA_965659315.1 uncultured Porticoccaceae bacterium
GTTGTCGATAAACGGTGCGGCGAAATTGGCCAACAGCACAGCAAAAGCCACAGCATCGGGGTAGTTACCCCAAGCACGGATAATGTAAACCAGTACGCCAATCAGTGCACCGTAAATCAGCCGTCCGCGATTACTTACGGCAGAGGATACGGGGTCGGTTAAAATAAAGAATGCGCCCATCATGCTAGCACCGCTAAACAGGTGCATCATCGCTGAGCCAGGGCTATCGGAGCTGCCGCCATCCCAAAATATCACAGACATTAGCGTCAAACTGGCCAGCATGGCAATGGGGCCATGCCAGGTAAATATTCTGCTTGCTAGCAGTATCAGGCCGCCTATCAGAAAGCCAATATTGACCCACTCCCAGCCAACGCCGGCGATAGCGGCCTCACTAAACAGTGGATTCTGAGCATAGATCTGATCGACTAGAAGGCCGTCGCTAAACTTAAAACTATCCAGTGGTGTGGCACCGGTGACACCATCGGCGGGGCTATAACCTAAAAAGACAATATTGATTGATTCGATTATGCCGGGATGAGACAGACCCTCTGGCAGTAACGCTAATGGCGTGACCCAGCTGGTCATTTGGATAGGAAATGAGATCAACAGCACCACATAACCGACCATCGCCGGGTTAAACGGATTGTAGCCTAGGCCACCGTAGAGATGCTTTGCTATCACTATGGAAAACAGCGTGCCCACCACCACGATCCACCAAGGTGCCAGCGGCGGCAGTGCTAAACCCAGAAGTATAGCCGTCACCGCGGCACTGTAGTCGCGCAAATAGAAGCTAACAGAGCGACCGCGAAGACGGATAACGGCGGCCTCAGCGATAACAGCTGTGGCAGTAGCCAAGAGTACATTAATAAGACTGCCCCAGCCAAAGTGATAGGTTAATGCTAGAAGCCCCGGCGCAGTAGCCCAGAGTACCAGTTGCATCACTTTGCCAGTGTTCTGTGCTGCGTGGGCATGGGGTGAGGTGATTTGTTTAAAGGCCATTAATCCACCTTTTCCCCGGTTTGGTTGAGATTGTGTTGTTTACTATGCTCAGCCAGCCTTGCTTTGGCTTGCTCGAGTTTTTGTTTGGCCGTTTCGACTGCCGCGGTAAGGATATTTTTCTGCTCTGCGGTTTGGTTGTCGTCCGCTTCAGCCAATTTCTCTGTGGCCATTTGCACGCGCATTTCGGCACCGGCAATAGAGCGCTCAAGCTTTGCCTGCTGCTGTTCAGGGCTGACCTTTTTGGCCGCAGCACGAGCTTGTGCCGCAGCGATGATATCGGCGGCGGAGCCAGCGCTGGTATTCGCCGCGGTTTTTGTCTGGGCTTTTTCAGCGGCGTTGCGCCGCGCCGCGCGTTTTTGCTCTTTTTCCTTTTCCGCGCGTTCAATACGTTGCTGATGGAATTCAAAACGTTGGCGAGCCTGGTCTGATTTAACCTTGTCGGCGCGAGCCTTATTAATTTCCCCTTTGCTATGCCGGTAATGTTGTACCAGTGGAATATTGCTGGGACAGACATAGGAGCAGGCACCACATTCAATACAGTCAAATAGGTTATGCGCTTCCAACCGATTATGATCCTGTGCCTGAGAATACCAATACAGTTGTTGTGGCAGTAATGAGGCCGGGCAGGCTTCGGCACACAGACCACAGCGAATGCAGGGTTGTGCTGGTTCGTTTGCGGGAATTTCTTGATGGCTGGGCGCCAGAATGCAATTGGTGGTTTTAACCACCGGCACATCGGCATCGGTGAGGCTAAAGCCCATCATTGGACCACCCATAATTAAGCGGCTACAGGTATCTTGATTGAAATCGCTATTGGCTAATAGATGACTGATGGGGGTACCAATCAATGTTTCATAGTTACGATTTATCCCACAGGCCTCACCAGTCATGGTGGTGACCCGAGAAATTAATGGCTCACCATTAACAATGGCGCGTTTAATGGCATAGGTGGTACCGATATTGATACATAGTACACCGATATCTGAGGGCAGCTGATTGCTCGGTAGCTCTTTACCGGTGAGGATATAAATCAACTGTTTTTCACCGCCTGAGGGATATTTGGTTGGAAAAGAAACCACCGAGATACCAGAGTCCGCGACATGAGGTTCCAGTGCAGCGATAGCCTCGGGTTTGTTGTCTTCAATGCCGATTAAAATATTGTGCGGGCGACCTAGCATATGGCTGAGAATACCAATGCCAGTGACGATTTCTGCCGCGCGCTCACGGATAGCAGAATCATCTGCGGTGATATAGGGTTCGCATTCGGTGGCATTGATAATTAACGTATCAATCGGGTGGTGATAGCCTGGATTTAACTTAACCGCAGAGGGAAAACCAGCGCCACCCATACCAGCAATACCCGCCTCACTGATGGCATTAACCAGCGCAGCGGGGGTGGCATTCTCAAAGTCTTCGAAACCCTCGCGTTTTTGCCACTTATCGCGACCATCACTGGTGATTTCGATACATGGCGCCAGCATGCCTGAAGAATGAGCAATCGGTCGATGCTCAATTGCTGTAATGGTGCCGGAGGTAGGGGCGTGCATTGGCACGGAAACGGTGCCAGCGGCATCAGCAATTTTTTGTCCCTTAAGCACTTTTTTACCCACCTCAACACAGGGTATCGCCGGTGCCCCTATATGTTGGCTCAACGGAATAACCAACCTTTCAGGTAAAGGCAAATTGCCGATGGGTTGAGTGAGAGACTGTTGCTTATTTTCTGGAGGGTGAACACCACCAGGAGTGACCCATGTTTTCATCCTTGAGCCCTCTGCCGATCAGTGGCAATTAAATCTGCGACCGTTGCTGGCGCAGGCCAGTGCCATTGTGCTATTGTTTCCTCGACTGGCAACATATCAATACAGTCTACTGGACAGGGCTCGACACACAGATCACAGCCAGTGCACTCGTCGGCTATCACCGTATGCATAAGTTTTGCCGCACCCAAAATAGCGTCGACTGGGCAGGCTTGAATACATTTGGTGCAACCGATACATTCATCCTCACGAATAAAGGCGACAGTTTTGACCTCTGCTTCTTCACCGTGCTCGGCATCCAATTCTGGCGCTGGTACATCCAAAAGGTTAGCTATAGCATTGATAGTTGCTTGGCCACCGGGTGGGCATTTATTAATCGCATCGCCATTGGCGATTGATTCGGCATAGGGCCGGCAGCCGGGGAAACCACATTGACCACACTGTGTTTGTGGCAGTAATTCATCGAGTTGTTCGACAATAGGGTCGCCCTCGACCTTAAACTTTTCAGCGGCAAAGCCAAGTAGGGCGCCAAATAGGATGCCAAGGCCAACCAGTGCGATTAGCGCAGCGATAATAGGCTGTTGAGCAATACTATCAATCATTTACACCAGTCCACCAAAGCCCATAAAGGCCAACGACATTAAGCCGGCAGTAATCATGGCAATGGCTGCGCCTTCAAAGGGGGCTGGAATATCAGCGGCAGCTAATCGCTCGCGCATGGCGGAGAAGAAAATTAGCACTAAAGAAAAGCCTGCTCCTGCGCCAAAGCCATACAGAGACGACTGCATAAAATTTAAATCCTTGGCGGCATTTTGCAATGCCACACCCAATACTGCGCAGTTGGTGGTTATCAGCGGCAGAAAGACACCCAGTACTCGATAGAGTAAGGGACTGGTTTTTTCGATAAACATTTTAGTGAACTGAACCACTGCTGCGATCACTAGAATAAAGGCAATCGTGCGTAGATAGAGTAGCCCTAGGGGCATAAGAACTAGCACATCGACAATGTAGCTGGCCATGGCTGTCAGCGTCAGTACAAAGGTGGTCGCCGCCGACATGCCGATCGCCGACTCCAATTTGGTAGACACACCCATAAACGGGCACAGTCCTAAGAACTGTACCAGTACATAGTTGTTGATCAGTATGGAACTGACCAGAATTACCGCAAATTCTTGCATAACAAGCACAGGGTTTGGCTAAGGGCTTATTATCCTTGAATCAGTTCATCTGATTCAATATAAATGAGCCTGTGTTTTAGCACTTTTCGATATATATAATAAATACTGCTGGCGCGGTTATTTAGGTCACTCGCTGACCCGGTTGTGCGCCACTATCAGGCTCAAGTAAATAAATCCCCTGACCATCGCCAGCAGCTAGCACCATACCTTCGGATACACCAAAGCGCATTTTACGCGGTGCCAGATTCGCCACCATAACGGTCAATCGGCCTTCTAGAGCCTCAGGTTGATAAGACGACTTGATACCAGAGAATACATTGCGCGTTTCACCGCCAATATCCAACGTCAACTGCAGTAGCTTTTCCGCCCCCTCGACATGACTCGCTTTAACAATCTGCGCCACGCGAAGATCGACTTTAATAAAGTCATCAAAATTTATTTCATCAGCAATTGGCTCATCGGCCAATGGGCCCTGCACTGGCGTCGCCGCAGCCTGTGCGGCCTCTTGTTTACTGGCTTCGACCATAGCATCCACCTTATCTTTTTCAATACGCTGCATCAGCGGTTTAAAGGCATTAATTTTGTGCTCAAGCAAAGGCTGCTGCAGGGCATCCCAGTCCAATGAGTCATTGAGAAAGGCTTCGCCTGCATCTGCCATTACTGGTAGTACTGGCTTGAGATAGCCCAACAACACACGAAAAAGATTAATGCCCAATGAGCAAATATCCTGTACTTGCTGTTGCTCGCCCTCGATTTTATTGAGTTTCCACGGCTCTTTGGCGGCGATATATTCATTGGCGGCATCGGCCTGAGCCATAATCTCGCGGATCGCCTTACTGTAGTCGCGGTTTTCGTAATGCTCGGCAATTGATGCGGCAGCACCAGTCACCTGCTGCCATAGTTGCGGATTTTCTATGCTAGCTGACAATTGGCCGTTATTACCATTGGCCACAAATTTAGCGCAGCGGCTGGCAATATTGACCACTTTGCCGACCAAGTCGCTATTGACCTTCTGTACAAAGTCTTCCAAATTGAGATCAATATCTTCCACCGAGCCAGATAATTTAGAGGCATAGTAATAGCGCAGATACTCTGGATTGAGGTGATCGAGGTAGCAGCGGGCATTGATAAAGGTTCCTCGCGACTTACTCATTTTTTTGCCATTAACGGTGACGAAGCCGTGCACGCAGACTTTAGTAGGTCTGCGGTAGTTGGCGCTCACAAGCATGGCGGGCCAGAATAAAGCGTGGAAATTAACTATATCTTTGCCGATAAAATGGTACAGCTCAGCCGGGCTATCTTCGCGCCAATAATGATCGAAGTCGATATTCTGTTGCTCGCAAAGATGCTTAAACGCCGCCATATAGCCGATTGGCGCATCCAGCCAAACATAAAAATATTTGCCTGGTGCATTGGGGATTTCAAAGCCAAAATAGGGCGCATCGCGACTGATATCCCACTCTTGCAAGCCACTGTCTAACCATTCACCCAATTTGTTCGCTACCTCCGGTTGCAAGGTACCACTACGCGTCCAATCTTGCAGAAATTGAGTAAACTCGGGGAGCTTAAAGAAATAATGCGTCGATTGTTTTTCAATCGGTGTGGCGCCAGAGATGGCTGATACTGGGTTGATCAGGTCAGTGGGCGCATAGGTGGCCCCGCAGACCTCACAGTTGTCGCCGTACTGATCTTCTGCTTTACATTTGGGACAGGTGCCTTTGATATAGCGATCGGCCAAAAACAAATTTTTCTCAGGGTCAAAAGCCTGAGTAATATCGCGTTTGGCAATATGACCGTTTTCATTGAGACGGTTGTAGATCAGTTCAGAGAGCTGACGGTTCTCTTCAGAGTGGGTACTGTGGTAGTTATCAACAGAAATTAAAAAGTCGCGGAAATCGGCCTCATGGATTGCGCGCATATCGGCAATATGTTGCTCGGCGCTAATGCCTTTTTCATCTGCTTTTAGCATGATGGCGGTGCCATGAGCATCATCGGCAGAAACGTAGTAACATTCGTGCCCGCGCATGCGTTGGAAGCGCACCCAGACATCGGTTTGGGTATATTCCAGAATATGCCCCAAATGTAGTGCGGCATTGGCATAGGGGAGCGCGTTGGTGACCAGTATTTGGCGTTTTGATGACATGGTTAGCGTTCTTTTTTGAGGCGATAAAAACAAGGCGCAACTATAGCGATTTTATGGCAACTTTTCATGTGCAATTGTCGTTGAAATGACGGCAAATAGGCTGTTAAGTCAAAATTAGTAAGGATTGGAGTGTTTTTGTGTTAGATCAAGTGAAAACCATTATTGCGGTAGCCTCTGGTAAAGGCGGTGTCGGCAAGTCTACAACGGCGGTTAATTTGGCCTTAGGATTACAGTCGTTGGGCAAAAAAGTAGGGCTGTTAGATGCAGATATCTATGGTCCGAGTATCGCTATGATGTTGGGAGTTGCTGAAGGTACTCGCCCCAGTGCAGCCGACGACAAACACTTCGCGCCGATTGACTGTCATGGCCTTATGACCATGTCTATGGCCTATCTGGTGACTGATCAAACACCCATGGCGTGGCGTGGGCCAATGGCGGCGGGCGCTCTCCAGCAATTGCTGGGTCAGACAATGTGGGGTGAGTTAGATATTTTGGTGGTCGATATGCCACCTGGCACTGGTGATATTCAGCTTACGCTAGCACAAAAAGCACAGGTCAATGGTGCTGTGATTGTTACCACGCCGCAGGATATTGCACTTTTGGACGCTAAAAAAGGTATTGAGATGTTCTCCAAGGTCAATATTCCGATATTGGGGGTGGTGGAAAATATGGCCATGCATATTTGTTCCCAGTGCGGTCATGAAGAGGCTATTTTTGGTGATGGTGGGGGCAGCGATGTTGCTAGACAATACAACACCAAGTTACTGGGAAGTTTGCCATTGGATAAGTCGATTAGATTCAATGGTGATGCTGGTCTGCCCTCGGTGGTTGCTGAACCAGAGGGTGCTATTGCACAGCATTACAAACAGATCGCTGAGGCGGTGATAACTGAGCTAGCTGCGGCAGGCGATGGAACAGGTCCGGAGATTGTTTTCCAATAGAGCTGTCCCTATCTAATAACAGATTATGTCCGTGAATGATGTTTTGCACTGGCAGGATACAGGGACCTTGCCCAATCAGTGCAAATCAGTATGATACTGCCCCTGCGGCAAAACCGACGCTTTATACACTAATTTCAACTGGAGTCACTCTCAATGAGCATCAAGTCAGATAATTGGATTCGCCGTATGGCTGAACAGCAACAAATGATTGTGCCGTTTGAGTCGGGTCAGGTACGTTATGCTGGTGACGATCGGGTGATTTCCTATGGCACTTCAAGTTATGGCTACGATGTGCGCTGTGCTGATGAATTCAAGATATTTACTAATGTGCACTCCAAGACGGTAGATCCGAAGCATTTTGATAAAGACTCATTTGTCGATATGAAAGGAGATTACTGCATTATTCCCCCTAATTCTTTTGCGCTGGCAAGAACGGTAGAATATTTCAAGATTCCACGCTCAGTATTGACCATTTGCCTCGGTAAATCGACTTATGCACGCTGTGGAATTATTGTTAATGTCACGCCGCTTGAGCCTGAGTGGGAAGGGCATGTTACTTTGGAATTCTCCAATACCACCAATTTGCCAGCCAAGATCTATGCAAATGAGGGCGTGGCGCAAATGCTATTCTTTGAGTCTGACGAAGTTTGCCAAACGTCCTACGCTGATCGTGGCGGTAAATATCAGGGACAAACTGGCGTAACGCTACCCAAGACCTAGGGGTTCATCAGCGCTTCTTTGAGCAATAACGCTTGTTGCTGTAGGCGCTGTGTATTTTCTGGGCCAGTGCGCAACAGCTGCTTTTGAATGGGCAGCAATGCCTCTAACTCCGGATCAGCAAACTTGTAGGCCACCGAATCTCTGGTGAGTCTTATTGGTTCAACAATAATCGGCGTGGCCAGAATATTATCGATGGACTGCAAAATAATGCCGTCCATTTGTCTGGGCCGATAACCCATTTCTGCAAATGCCGTCTCGAGTAAGGGTCTGATAAAATGAAATATCTGACCTAAGGATTTCATATCAAAGCTGCTTAACACCGCCACAGTTGAGTTGTAGCGTTCATAATTACCTGCGTTTAACCAGATAACATCACCATCTTTGTGCATGGCGAAGCTGCCTTCAGGCGCAGTCAACGGAAATACCTTACTCAGGGTGTTGCCTCTCGCTAACCCATCTAGATAACTGGCACTGCGACGCACTAGATCATCGGTATTCAGCCACTCTTGCAGTTCAGACTTGTGCTTAACAAGTAGCATGCGATCACGCAAAAAGTCGTCGCTATTATCTAACGATGGTAATGTTGGGTTTGGTCCTAGCTCTGGTTTTGATTTTGGTTCTAGTTCTGGCTTTGGTGCTACGTCCTTAGCCTTGATTTCTGCTTGAGGTTCAATCGCCACCACAGGAGTGGGCTCAGGAATCAGAGCCTCTGGCACTGGTGGTCTTTCAATTACCGCTTCAACGACGGGCCGGTCTTCAATAATACCCATGACCGCCATCTCATCTTGATCGCCATTATTTAGGGCTTGATAGAGAATTCCCCCAACCAGTGCGCCTGCGGTAATAGTGCCGAGTAATAAAATGATTTTGCTGGTGCCAGACTTATTCGGTGGCCGTGCCATAATTATTTCTCTGTTACGATGTCTAGTGCTCGAACCGGCTGGCTACCAACCTGTCCATTAATAATATTCATTTCGTGGCTGTCGCCATCTTTGATCAGTTCTAATTTTACAGCTAAATAATCCCAGTCGGTGGCAAACCAAATCTTCGTTTGTCGTTTATTATCTTTCCTAATACGTTGAACTCGCACGGTATTGAGTGGACCTATAGCGGTATCCAAAATACCATAAGATACAATTTCATAGTCGTATAGTTTTAGCTTGCCCCGTGAAATAACCGGATAGGAAAAGTGCTCTTTGCCGGCTTGCAAATCAAGGCGCAATTGCAATCTCTGGGTAATAATATCCAAATAGCCCGGTTTGACGGGTATTGTCACTTCGCGGTCTTTTTTACTGTATTGCATCTGTTGGTTAGACCAATCAAAAACCTGTTTTTCGGCGCGCTTTGATCCCAACAGCGAGCGCTTGTAGCTGTAGTTTATGGGCACAACCTCTGTGCTGGAAACTAGTTTGAAATCCGCCTGTTCATTTATGTTGCCCAAGATATTGGATGCCTTTAATGTTTGGCGGTACTGGCCGGAGTCAAGTTGCGTCAGTTGGTGGTGAGCCTCAATTTCCATACCATTAAATTTAGCGCTGTAGTTGGCGCTATAGGTTTGCATTTCAGTTGCCAATGCAGTCGATATGCTGATTAGACCAAACAGCAGCGGGGCTAATTGGGATAATGCTATACGGTGGGTGGTTAGCATATTTCTACTTTATTCCTTTGTTATATCAAGGCCGGGATAGTTATTGAGAATCAAGTACTAGTGGACTTAGAGTATTAGATACCGTTAACGTTCGCCACCCTGAGCAAATATTTTGCCACTGTCACCGAGAGGTTGGTTATCCAACACAGCTCGGCCATCTCGCATTATCAGGCGACCGCTACAAAACCACTGCGCAGCAATGGGATAAATTTTATGCTCAACGGCCAGTACCCTCTGCGCCAGACTGTTAGCATCATCATCAGCTAGCACTGGCACTCTGGCCTGTAAAATAGCCGGACCGCCATCCAGTTCTGGAGTGACAAAGTGCACGGTTGCACCTGCTTCAGCATCACCTGCCTCTATGGCCCGCTGATGGGTGTGGAGTCCAGGGTAGGCCGGAAGTAGCGAGGGGTGAATATTGATAAGCCTGCCAACAAAGCGATTGACAAACTGTGGCGTTAAAATGCGCATAAATCCTGCCAGCACCACGAGATCGGGGGCAAAGCTGTCGATTACATCAGCCAAGTTGGCATCGAACGCATCTCTGCTATCAAAGGCGCGATGATCCACCACTATATTGGGGATATTGGCCTCAGAAGCACGGGTCAAACCTTTAACATCTGGTTTATTACTGATCACCGCAGCGATCTGTGCTGCCAGTTTACCAGTACTATCTTTTTGCCTGCACGCGTCGATAAAGGACTGCAGGTTGGAACCACTACCCGAGATAAGAATAACTAAGCGTGGCAGCTTATCAGTCACAGACACATCGTCCTCTGTTAGTCCGACAGGCCAAGCAGTTGAACCTGTTCTTGGCCAGCTTTGCTCGCTTCAATGGTGCCTAACAAAAAGGCGTTCTCACCCTGTTTATTTAAAAAGTCGATAGCCTGTTCTGCGGTTTCCGCGGGTACACAGATAACCATGCCGACCCCACAATTCAGCGTGCGATACATTTCATACTCATCAATATTGCCGCCCTGCTGCAGCCAATCGAAGACTGCCGGACGTGTCCAAGCATTGGTGTCGATAATGGCAGTGGCATTATCGGGCAACACACGGGGGATATTTTCCAATAGACCACCACCGGTAATATGCGCCAGTGCATGGACTGGTAACTCAGCGATTAGTGCCAGCAGAGACTTGACGTAAATCTTGGTCGGCGCCATGAGTAAGTCAATTAAAGGCTGACCATCAAGCTGCGTTGCGGCTGGGTCAGTCGCAGTGACCTCCAATACTTTGCGGATCAGCGAATAGCCATTGGAATGAGGACCACTGGAGGCGAGACCAATCAACCGGTCGCCAACACTGACCTTACTGCCATCGATCAGCTGCGACTTTTCGGCCATACCGACACAAAAACCGGCAAGATCATAGTCATCGCCCTCATACATGCCCGGCATCTCGGCTGTCTCCCCGCCAATCAATGAGCAACCAGAGAGTTCGCAACCATCGGCAATACCATTGACCACGGCAGCGGCAGTGTCGATATCCAGTTTACCGGTGGCATAATAATCGAGGAAAAACAGAGGTTCTGCACCACAGACAATCAAATCATTGACGCACATAGCCACCAAATCTATGCCCACGGTGTCGTGTTTGTTGTGGTCCAGGGCCAAACGCAACTTGGTGCCTACACCATCTGTACCTGACACCATGACCGGCTCTTTATAACCCGAGGGCAGTTCAAACAGCGCACCAAACCCCCCTAGCCCGGCCATAACCTCGGGGCGGCGAGTTCGCACCGCTGCCCCTTTAATTTTGTCGATCAGGGCATTGCCAGCGTCAATATCGACACCCGAATCTTTATAGCTCAAGGATTGAGTCTTTTCGGTCATAAAGGTGCTTCCTGTTTAAAGCATGAATTTTAAGGGCGCTATTTTAGATCGGGTGAGTCAAATTTTCATTAAGCACTGGTACAATGTGGCAAATTAATTGGGAGAAAAGTCGTTGAAACGGATATTTGCGCTGATTTTAGCCTGTTTTA
>CBFHVP010000057.1:0-11041 GCA_965659315.1 uncultured Porticoccaceae bacterium
CCTGGGCACACACCAGGCTCAATCAGTTTTTGGTTTGAGGAGTATAAAACCTTGATTGCCGGAGATACCTTATTTCAGGGCAGCATAGGACGAACTGATTTGCCTGGCGGTAATTTCGATCAAATAATCACCTCAATCAAGGAGCGTATTTACAGTCTCGATGACGAGGCTGTTGTGGTTACTGGGCATGGCCCCAACACCAGCATAGGCGCTGAAAAAATATCTAATGGATTTGTCCGAGCATAGGAAATTAATATGAAACAACAACTAGCGACCATGCTGAAACTGCAAGATGATATGAACAGTAAGGTACACGCCGATTGGCGTCAGCAGAACTTTGAATGGTATCGCGCCATTTGGGTGGAATGTGCGGAATTGCTGGATCATTACGGTTGGAAATGGTGGAAGAAGCAGAACCCAGATGTCGATCAAATTGCTCTTGAGCTGGTTGATATTTGGCATTTTGGGTTAAGTATTTTGTTGCTATCGGATAATTCTGTTGATGCCATCAGTGAGCGGGTTATTGCAACCTTTGAGGATCAGCAGAGCAGTGACAACTTCGCGTTAGACCTGGAAGCTTTCACGGCTGCCACCTTAGTCACTAAAGATTTTGATATTGCCGGTTTTGCGCGCTTGATGGAGGGCATCAATATGGATTTTGAGACTCTCTACGTAGGCTATGTGGGTAAGAATGTATTGAATTTTTTTCGCCAAGACAACGGCTATAAAGATGGTAGTTACCATAAGCAGTGGGGTGGCAAAGAAGATAATGAGCACTTAGTTGATATTGTTGCGCAGCTCGATACAGCGTCGCCCGATTTTTCAGATGATCTATACCGCAGAATGGATGTCGTGTATAAACAATTAACCGGCTAACTATTTCCCTCATCAATGCGCTGTATAGGGCTGTAGCAGTGATGCAATTTTCTGCTATGGCTCTATAATGGCGGCCCACCACGTAGTTTAGTGGTCAGCCTATATTAATCACCCACCAGATTTACGGAGATACATTGTGACTTCACCCGTTCGCGTTACCGTTACCGGAGCAGCAGGCCAAATCAGTTATTCCCTATTATTCCGCATCGCTGCCGGCGAAATGCTTGGCCCCAACCAACCTGTTATTTTGCAAATGCTGGAAATCACCCCTGCGCTAGAGGCGCTAAAGGGTGTTGCTATGGAATTAGAAGACTGTGCATTCCCACTACTTGCTGGCATGGTGTGTACCGATGATGCGGCGGTGGCCTTTAAAGATTCCGACTACGCATTGTTGGTCGGCGCACGCCCCCGCGGACCAGGTATGGAGCGCAAGGATCTGTTGGAAGCTAATGCCGCTATTTTCTCGGCACAGGGCAAAGCGATCAATGACAACGCGTGCAAAGATATTAAGGTACTTGTGGTCGGTAACCCAGCCAATACTAACGCCCTAATTGCTCAACGCAATGCGCCCGATATTGATCCTCGTCAATTTACTGCCATGACGCGCCTGGACCACAATCGAGCGATGAGTCAGATTGCCAATAAAACCGGCACTACCATTAACGATGTGACGCATATGACCATTTGGGGCAACCATTCCGCCACTCAGTATCCCGATCTGCACGAGACAAAGGTGAGCGGTAAGCCGGCGATCGACATGATTGAGCAGAGCTGGTACGAAGAAGACTTTATTCCTACTGTGCAACAACGTGGTGCAGCTATCATTAACGCACGCGGTGCCTCTAGCGCGGCGTCTGCAGCCAATGCCGCTATTGCGCATATGCGCAGCTGGGCTCTAGGTACTGCTGAGGGTGACTGGGTTAGCATGGGTGTATACAGCGATGGTAGCTATGGTATTGCAGAAGGACTTATTTACTCATTCCCTTGTGTGTGCAAAGACGGTAACTGGGACATTGTTCAGGGGTTAGAGATCAATGCATTCTCTGAAGGCAAGATGCGTGCTACTGAGACGGAACTAGCTGAAGAGCGTGATGCGGTGCAACATTTATTGCCGTAAATCTTAGTCAGGCAATGGATCAGACCATAGATCTGACAATAGAAAAAGACCACTGAGCTAGATTAAGTGGTCTTTTTTTATGCCTAGTACAAAATAAACTACGGTTTCATTGGCGATGCTCTGGAAAAGTTTGCTAAAGTGTTCGGACATTTAATCCAACGGTATTGAGGAGATCTTAGTGGCATTTGCGCAAATTGGGAAAGTCGCTCCAGCGTTTTCACTCTTAGATCAAAGAGGTGGTAAAGTCAGTCTTAAGCAGTTTCGTGACATTAAAAACGTTGTTTTGTATTTTTATCCTAAGGCGATGACTCCAGGCTGTACAGTTCAGGCCTGCGGTATTCGCGATAGTCAGTCTGATTTTGCTTCACTCGATACCGTGGTTTTGGGCGTAAGTCCAGATTCTGTCGATCGGCTGGTAAAATTTGAAGATAAGCAAGAGCTTAACTTTACACTGTTATCTGATGAGGACCACGCCACTACTGAAAAGTATGGTGCTTGGGGTCTAAAGAAGTTCATGGGACGCGAGTTTATGGGTGTGTTGCGATCGACTTTTATTATTGGTAAGGATGGCCGCATTGCCCATGTGATGGAAAAGGTAAAAACCAAAACCCATCATGAAGATGTGCTTAATTGGGTCAAAGAAAATCTTAGTTAAAATTAATTAGTTTAAGGAAGTTTTAGATGTTATTTATTTCAAGTGCTTATGCTCAATCTGGTGGCGCTCAGGAAGCAAACCCTATGATCAGCTTGGTAATGTTTGGTGGCTTATTTCTGTTTATGTACTTTTTGATCATTCGCCCGCAGCGCAAACGTCAAAAAGAACATGCAGATTTAGTCAGCGCCCTGGGAAAGGGCGATGAGGTTGTTATGACTAGCGGTTTGCTGGGCAAAATCACCAAATTAGAGGGAGACTATGTCGTTATTGAGGTGAATAACAATCTTGAGCTTAAGTTCCAAAAGGCCGCAGTACATGCGGTTCTGCCCAAAGGTACGATTAAGGCTATTTAATGTAGCCTGAGCACTAACCATTGGTAAGTTATCCAAAGAGACTCAAGCTAGCGCAGACGCCGACTCCTCTACTGCCTCTTTCACGTCTATCCGAGACTCTCGGTGGTCCTAGGTTATGGGTTAAGCGCGATGATCTTACTGGAGCAGCGAGTTCAGGTAACAAAGTCAGAAAGCTTGAGTTTCTGTTGGCCGAAGCCAAAGCCCAAGGTTGTGACACGCTCATTACCTCTGGTGGCGTGCAGTCTAACCACTGTCGCGCCGTCGCCGTTTTGGGAGCACAATTAGGGCTTAAAGTACACTTGCTTCTGCGCTCTGATACTCAGCCTCAGTCGGTGGGCAATTTATTTCTCGATCAGCTTGTTGGCGCGACCATCAGCCACTACAGTCTGAATGAATTTAGAGACCTTGAAGGCTTGTTTCAGTATTGGCAAGAGCATTACAAAAATCTGGGTCGAAAGGTTTATTCAATTCCAACCGGGGGCAGCAATGGGACAGGTGCTTGGGGGTATATTGCAGCCGCGGAAGAGCTAGCTGAGGACTTTGCCCAGCAACATATTGATCCCTATGCGGTAGTCCATGCTACTGGGTCTGGAGGTACTCAGGCCGGGTTATTACTGGGCTTTCATTTGCATCAAGTGGACTGTCGGGTTATTAGTTATGCTGTCTGTGATGATCAGGCGTATTTTGCTGCAAAAGTTGCCGATGATTTGCAGCAATGGCAACATCAATATGCTCCTGATATTGATCTAACTAGCCTGCAATCAAGCACCATTGATAAATATGCCGGTCCCGCCTACGGTGTCGCATCTACTGATGTTTTCGATACCATCAAGCAAGTCGCCTCTATGGAGGGGTTAATTCTTGATCCAGTCTACACCGGCAAGGCTTTCCATGGGTTAGTACAAGATATCAAACAAGGTGTCTACGCCAAACAACATGACCGCGATATCGTTTTCCTGCACACCGGAGGACTTTTTGGTCTATTTGCTCAACAGCATCAATTTAATAATAAAAAATAATCGAGGTTAGTATGTTTGAACAAGTCGTTTTGACGGTTTATGAAATTGTCTGGGGACCATTGATGCTGTTATTGCTATTGGGAACTGGCATCTTTCTAACCTTGGGACTTAAGGGGATGACTATTCGGCGTATACCCTACGCCTTTCGGCAACTGCTCAACGGTCGTAAGGGTTCGGGGGAAGGGGAGGTCAGCCCCTTTAATGCTTTGATGACGTCGCTTTCATCAACAGTGGGTACTGGTAATATCGCTGGCGTAGCAACTGCCATTAGTTTGGGAGGACCCGGTGCATTATTTTGGATGTGGTGCACCGCATTGGTGGGCATGGCGACGAAATACGCTGAAGCGGTGTTGGCCGTCAATTATCGCGAAACTGACAGTTTGGGTAAAAAAGTCGGTGGCCCGATGTACTACATCAAAAATGGTTTGGGCAACAACTGGAAATGGCTTGGTATTTTGTTTGCTATTTTTGGATCGTTGGCCGGTTTTGGCTTAGCTAATACGGTGCAGTCGCATGAAGTGTCTCGCGTACTGGCCGAAAACTACCAGATTCCATCTCATTACAGTGGCCTGATTATGGCCTTTTTGGTCGCTATGGTACTGCTCGGTGGTATCAAACGCATTGCTACCGTGGCCGGAAAACTCGTGCCGTTGATGACCATCGTCTATGTTATCTCTACATCACTGATTTTGATCAGTTATTATCAGGCGATTCCCAGCGCGATTGCCCTGATTGTGGACAGCGCCTTTAATGGAACTGCGGCAACTGGCGGCTTTGCCGGCGCGGCTATGATCGCAGGCCTGCGTGCTGGTGTTGCACGCGGTATTTTTTCTAATGAATCTGGATTGGGGTCGGCACCTATTGCCCACGCTGCCGCAGAAACTAATAGTCCTGTACGGCAGGGCACTATCGCTATGCTAGGCACGTTTATTGACACTATTATCATTTGTACCATGACTGGACTGGTCTTGGTGGCATCTGGGGCATGGAGTGGTGAGCTTGAGGGCGCCAATATGACCCGCAGTGTCTTTAGCGCGGGATTGCCTTTCGGTGACACCATTTTTACCCTGTCACTGGTCCTTTTTGCTTTTACCACTATGCTAGGGTGGAGTTACTACGGAGAGCGCTGTGCCGAATTCCTGTTTGGACCAAAGGTTATCACGCCCTACAGGGTTCTCTGGGTAGTGGGTATTTATATTGGTACGCAGATGCAAGGTGGTATTGTGTGGAAGTTAGCTGATATTCTTAATGGCATGATGGCATTCCCTAATTTGATTGCGCTTCTTTTCTTGTCTCCGGTTGTATTTGCCTTGACCCGCGAATATTTTGCCGAGGAAGCCCTAACCAGTGAGCTGCCAAAATAATGACTGATAAGGCCTCGCCAACCTTAGTAATCGCGCTATCTAGTACAGCATTATTCGATATGCGTGAGAGCCACAGTGTTTATGAGAATGAGGGTGTGGCCGCCTATGCCGAGTATCAACGTCAGCGTGAAGACGATATTCTGCCGCCTGGTGAGGCGTTTCCACTAGCGACAAAGCTATTGCGTATTAATGAAAAGCTCGGTGGTGATCCAAGAGTAGAAATTATTTTATTGTCGCGTAACTCAGCAGATACTGGATTACGAGTATTCAATTCAATCGCTCATTATGGACTGAATATTACCAGGGCAGCTTTCTCTGGTGGCAATAGTCCCTACCGCTATGTATCAGCCTTTGCCTGTCATCTGTTTCTCTCTACTCATGCTGACGATGTTCGCAGTGCCTTGGACAAGGGTATGGCTGCGGCGACATTACTGCCGTCGCAAAGCGGTCCCAGTGAATCCGATGAATTGCGTTTTGCCTTTGATGGTGATGCAGTGCTGTTCTCTGATGCGTCTGAACGTATTTTTAAAGAGCGTGGACTCGATGCGTTTACTGCGAATGAAAAAGCAGCAGCTCATCAACCTATGGATCCAGGCCCGTTTAAAAATTTTTTGCAGGCTCTGCATGCTCTGCAGTCAGAGTTTCCGGTGGATGAATGCCCGATAAGAACCGCGTTGGTCACAGCCAGAGCGGCACCGGCTCATGAGCGAGTAGTACGAACCTTACGGGAATGGGATATACGTATTGATGAGAGCCTATTTTTGGGCGGCCTAAGTAAAGGCGATTTTTTAAATTCCTTTGGCGCAGATGTATTTTTTGATGATCAACAGGCTCATTGCACATCCGCTAGTGAATATGTCGCGACAGGCCATGTTCCCCATGGTGTTGCCAATGAGGAAAAACCTGAGTCAGGCAACTAACGTTGATTAGATCGAAAAAGTTTAAGAACTTGTCTGATCAACAAATTTTGGCGCGCTACTTGGATGACCCTCAAGGCGAGACGCTATACTTCCTCAAGGTTGAAATTGAACAGCGTGGCCTTGAGGACGAGTTGGCTGCGTCTGTGGTTGCTGAGCGTAAGAAATCGCGTCATTCGGTGGTTTATTACCTATTTTATCTATTTTTATTCACGCTTTTTTTGACTCGATTTGGCACTTCTCAGTGATCGGGTACTGTGATCAAAATAGAGCAAACTTAATACCCATCAGCAGTAGCATACTGGCGATGGTGGTCTGCAATAACTTACCTGGTAATCTGGCTGCCATTGCCGTTCCCAAATGAATCGCAGGTAATGAACCGATTAAAAGACAGGCCAACAACATAAAGTCGACATTTCCCAGTAATAAGAAATGACCCAAACCAGCAATTAACGTCAATGGCACAGCATGAGCGATATCGGTACCAACGATATTGAGCGCTGGTAATCGCGGATACAGAACCATCAGGATTGCCGCACAGAAAGCACCAGCCCCGACTGAGGACAGGGTCACAAACACCCCAAGAAAGACGCCAGAAGCGAAAATTACTCCATCACTATGTCGTTGAATAAATTGATTTATCGCCCCGGGTTGTCGCTTTGAGGAGGTTTTAAGCCTGCCATTTAGCAGGATTACCAACGCGGTGAGCACCAGCATAACGCCTAGACTGCGTGTAAGAATCCCCTGATATTCACCAGAGTCTGTAAAGACGCTGTTAAGAAATAGTGCGGTAATCATTGAGGCGGGAAGACTACCTGCCGCCAGAAAGCCCACTGTGCGCCATTGCACGGTTCTTCGTTTAGCATGAGATACCATGCCACCAGCTTTGGTAAGGGCGGCATAAAGTAAGTCTGTGCCGATAGCGACGTTGTAGGGAAAGCCAAATAGAATCAGTATAGGCGTCATTAATGAGCCTCCACCCACGCCAGTGAGACCGATGGCTAGGCCAACCGCTGCACCTGCAGCAACATAAAATACAATATCGATCACAATCGGGGATCCCACAAAAATTAGGACGTCACTTTAACAGTGGTTGGGTATTCTCAGAAGGAATAAATTTGTATATTTTTATAGCTTTAGAGTATATTTAGACAATCGCACTTAAAGGACAGTCACATGAAGCTGCAACAGCTGCGTTATATTTGGGAGGTCGCTCATCATGACCTCAATGTCTCTGCCACTGCGGCCAGTCTCTATACTTCTCAGCCCGGCATCAGTAAGCAAATTCGCTTGCTTGAAGATGAGTTGGGTGTGGAGATTTTTTCACGCAGTGGAAAGCATTTAACCAAAGTGACCCCGACAGGCGAGGAGATTCTCAAAATTGCTGGCGACATTCTGCGCCAAGTAGAGGGAATTAAGCAACTTAGTCAGGAACATAACAATCCCAGCCGTGGTAGCTTGTCCATTGCCACCACTCATACGCAAGCGCGCTATGCCTTGCCCAAAGTCATTGAGGGTTTTATTGATAAATATCCTGAGGTGTCGCTACATATGCATCAGGGTACGCCTATCCAGATTTCTGAGAAGGCCGCTGATGGCACCGTGGATTTTGCCATTGCCACTGAGGCATTAGAGTTATTCTCAGATTTACTAATGATGCCCTGTTATCGATGGAATCGTTGTATCTTAGTGCCCAAAGAGCATGCTCTCGCACAGCTTTCCTCCGTGTCCTTGGCAGATGTGGCTGCTCATCCTATTGTTACCTACGTATTCGGTTTTACTGGGCGCTCAAAGCTTGATGATGCGTTTGCTGTAGAAGATCTCAGCCCTAAGGTTGTGTTTACTGCAACAGATGCCGATGTTATCAAAACCTATGTTCGGCTGGGGTTGGGCATTGGTATTGTCGCCCATATGGCCTACGACCCCGCAGTTGACCAAGATTTAGTCGCAATTGAGGCAAGCCATTTATTTGCACCCAGTGTCACCAGTATTGGTTTTCGAAAAGGTTCGTATTTGCGTGGATATATGTATGAGTTTATTCGCGCTTTTGCACCACATCTTGAGCGCAATGTGGTCGAGGAGGCGATG
Organism: uncultured Porticoccaceae bacterium; assembly: GCA_965659315.1. Classification (GTDB taxonomy): domain Bacteria; phylum Pseudomonadota; class Gammaproteobacteria; order Pseudomonadales; family Porticoccaceae; genus HTCC2207. Next base: position 8,390 of record CBFHVP010000057.1, read on the forward strand.
GCTTTACCTAACAAAGAAGCACAAGAGGCGTTTTTTGCCAATATAGAATTGCCGGTATATTGAAACCGCACTACTGAGATAGATTAGATAAAATCCAAATCTGGGTTGGTATCCATAATATCTTGAATTTCCTCCGCTTCACTGATGTGCTCCGCAAGAATCTCCTTAACGAATTTTAGATATACAGTGTAAACCTGAGTTGGCTGATCTTCGTGCTCTACAATAAAAAAAGGCGCTCTATCAATGCCGTGTTCGGCGGCAAGAAGCATTCCCGCTGAATTTGGGTCCGCTTCGTCAGCCACCAAAACCTGATCAATCTTGCCCAGCTGTCCGGCTTCACGCATTTTCTGCTCTACCTCAATGCATTTTTTACATGGGTTGCCACCAGCTAGCAGCTTTTTTACCATGGTTACGTGCATTATTATCTTTCGATATTTACCGCGTGGAGGCCGCATTCTTTTTTGGTTGCTTCTTCCCACCACCAACGACCCTCGCGCTCATGTTGCCCTGGCCCCGTTGGTCTGGTGCAGGGTTCACAGCCGATACTGATAAACCCGCGCTCATGCAGAGCGTTGTAGGGTACATTGTTGGCTCGTATATAGTCCCAGACTTGTTGCGATGTCCAGTTGGCTAGGGGGTTGTATTTGGTCAATCTATCGTTTTCTCGAGCGAACGCTTTATCATCTTGAATAACCGGTACTGCAGCGCGAGTGCCAGGACTTTGATCGCGACGCTGACCGGTAATCCAAGCGTCAACAGTCAGCAGTTGCTTGCGCAGTGGGGCGATTTTGCGAATACCACAGCATTCTTTATGATCTCCGTCATAAAAGCTGAACAGCCCTTTGTCTCTTACCAGCGCCTCAACTGCGGCACTTTCAGGCATGACGATATCGATGGCAATATTGTAGTGCTTGCGTACTTTCTCAATAAACTGATAGGTTTCCGCATGCAGGCGACCGGTATCCAAGGAGAAAACGTTTATATCAGGTCTTATTTTGTGCGCCATATCAATTAGCACAACATCCTCTGCACCACTAAAAGACACCGCTATATTGTCATGATTTTCTAACGCATAACGCAAGATCTCCTGAGGCGATTGGGTGGATAATGTTTGATCTATATCTGCAAGATTGATCGAGGCTGCGGTGCTACTCATAAAATGCTCTCTGATTAGGGATTAAATGGTCTGTTATAGCGGAAAAAACCCGCGCACTATAGCAAATCACTGGGACTGATTATAAGAATAAGCGGCTATAGACATATAACTTTTAGCTTTGTCCGATCGGCAATTGCGCAAGGGTATTAATTTGCGTAGAGTATGCCGTCTTAATTTTCGTTGGGGATAGTTAGTGGAAATCGCATGTTTGGACCTTGAGGGCGTTTTAGTACCTGAAATTTGGATTGCCTTTGCCGAGAAAACCGGTATTGAAGAGCTGAAAAAAACCACAAGGGATGAGCCAGACTATGATGTGCTGATGAACTATCGCCTCAACATTCTTCGTCAGCATGGCCTTGGTTTAAATGAGATACAGCAGGTGATTGCTGGTTTGAAGCCATTAGAAGGTGCTGTCGAGTTTGTCGATTGGTTGCGCGAGCGTTTTCAAGTGGTAATTCTATCTGACACTTTTTATGAGTTTGCTAGCCCGCTAATGGCCCAGTTGGGCTATCCCACATTACTCTGCCATCGACTGGAATACGATAGCGATGGCACTGTAACCGATTATTGTCTGCGTCAAGCCAACCCTAAACGTCAGGCCATTGTTGCCTTTAAAAGTATCTACTACAGAACTATAGCTGCAGGAGACTCGTATAACGATACAACAATGTTGGCAGAGGCAGACGCTGGGATTCTTTTCCACGCTCCCGACAATGTAATCGCCGAGTTTCCTCAGTTTCCAGCCGTACACAGTTTTGGCGAGTTAAAGCGTGAATTTGTTCGCGCTAGCAATCGGTCTTTAAGTCTCTAGCAATTATTGAGTTGAGGGTTAGCCAGCACAGATTATGGGCAGTCAATCATCCAGCACCGAACGTATCCGTGAGAAGAAAAGACTCTTTCTCGATCGTGAGCAGAGGATTATTAATGCGGCGTTAGAGTTATTTCTGTCGGAAGGTATTGATCGCGTAACGGTGTCAAAAATTGCCGCTGCTGTCGGCATAGGCAAGGGCACTGTCTATAAACATTTTCTAACCAAGAATGAAATCTTAATACGTATTATGCTCGATTATGAGCATAACATTACTGACTGCCTGGCCGCTGGCATCGCCAAAGCCCAAAATGGTAATTCCGGAGCGGCGGCAAAAGGTTATTTCGAGGCGCGCCTAGCGCGGCCTGAACTCGATCGTTTGGTTCAGCATCTTGAGGTACGCTTGACTGATGCGGAAGATATTGCATCACAATTTGAGCAACTGCATAAGCTTCGACGTTCCAATGAGGATTCACTCAACGGCCTTATGAGCGAGCTGATTGATAGAGGGGTGCTTGAAGATGTGCCACCTCATTTTCATTATCTAGCCTGCTGGGCCTTGGCTCAGGGAGCAGTAGAGTTGGCGTTCAATAAGAGTTGGAACTACCGCACTGATAGCAAGGAATTAATGGAATTTATTTCCAATATTGGCGTTACTATGGGCAATCGAGGCCAATATCATAGTTCA
>CBFHVP010000058.1:0-10529 GCA_965659315.1 uncultured Porticoccaceae bacterium
AAGTCGAGTGTTAATAACAAGCGCTGCTCACCTGTTGCCAGCGCAGGCGAACGATGCACCAAGCCCGCGTTCTCATTACCTGCCCAGAGTTCACCTTTTAACAGACCAACATCGCCAAAGCCAAGCTGTTGAATATCATCAGGGTTTTGGTACAAGCCGGAGAGATCGTCTGGTTGACCATGACTGCCAATACCCAATTTTTCTCGATTAACCGCATGGTGAGGCAACCACTCCGTGGCCGTACCTTGAAACGTTGTAATTAATCGACAGGGGACTTTATCAACATGAAATTTTGGGCACATCGCACGATCAAGGACCGTTAAGCGCAATCCCACACGCTTAAGCTCAAACAGGCAACAAAACATCGCCGTAAGTTCGGCTATATTTTCACTAAGCTCCACTTGACTGCAGTCACCCAAAGATTCACTGACACTTGAAAGCACCGTCTCCGGCGTCACAGTCATGGATAATTGAAATGTTGGGTTCGATCGTGTGAAAGTATCGACAGAGTTTTTTAGCGTCTCAGATAATTGGCGCTGCCAAATAGCGATATTTATTTCGTCAAGGTAGAGATTGGTGAGTACCCTTGGCTCATTTCCTAGAGCGGCTCGCCGCACTTTTAACTCACTACCATAAAAAGTATTCAAACTGGACGATTGCGCTAGGCTTAAGGAATTCATGCATAGCCCCATGCAGGAAATGGGTCCTGCAAGGTGGCCCAGTAAGCTTTACCTCGCAACACGTCCTCTTCGCTTAATAAGCACTCATCAAGTGCTTGAGTCATAGCCTGTTGATCCAAGCCTTGGCCAATAAAAACCAACTCCTGACGCATATCGCCAAAAGGTTCTACCCATTGCTTTTCAATGGAAGCGAGATACTCTTCATCAGTAGGCCAATTATTTTTGGGAATAGCTTTCCAGAACATTCCGGCGAAACCGTAGCGAGCAATACCACCAGCCTGACTCCATTGGCCGGCATACTCTGGTCGTGATGCCAACCAAAAATAACCCTTGGAACGAATCAGCTTGCCGTATTTATCGGTGCCATGCACAAACTGGTGAAACTTTTGCGGATGGAAAGGCCTACGTGCCTCATAGGTAAAACTGCTAATACCGTATTCTTCCGTTTCCGGCACATGCTCACCGCGCATTTCTTTAAGCCAACCCGGTGCTTGCTGTGCTCGCTCAAAGTCAAACAGCCCGGTACTGAGCACATCATCAACATTTACTTGGCCATGCGCTATGGGCACTATATTGGCATCAGTATTCAGGGTTTTAAGAATGGCGGTTAAACGCTCTATATCAGATGCGCTGACCAAGTCAGTTTTACTGATAAGAATAACATCGGCGAACTCAACTTGGTCAACCAGTAAATCGGCAACACTGCGCTCGTCCTCTTCCCCGAGTGACTCACCGGTACCCTGCAGATACTTAGCCTCATCATAATCGTTGAGAAAATTAACGGCATCGACCACCGTTACCATGGTATCCAGATCAGCAACATCAGACAGCGAGACGCCATCTTCATCGGCAAAGGTAAAGGTTTCCGCTACTGGCAGAGGCTCTGAAATGCCCGTCGATTCAATAACCAGATAATCAAAACGACCCTCTTTTGCAAGCTTAGTCACTTCCTCCAACAGGTCTTCACGCAATGTACAGCAAATACAACCATTGCTCATCTCAACAAGTTTTTCTTCACTGCGGTTTAAAGAGACTTCATTCTGCACAATCGCCGAATCAATATTGATCTCACTCATATCATTGACGATGACGGCGACTTTCTTGTCCTGCCGATTGTTCAAAATATGGCTGAGAACAGTGGTTTTGCCGGCACCGAGAAAGCCCGAGAGTACAGTCACAGGGAGTTGATTCATGAGTAGGGGTTGCCAATCAAAGTGAATAGAAGAAGCTGTTGTATAGTTTTATTTATGATACATCATATCATAAATGACCACAACATATCGGCACTGAGCTAGCAGCTACCCCGACCTTTTAAGGATGCTTATTCAGGCATCGCGGAAGAATGATGTTCCACGATCATCCAGCGCTGGCCATTCCATTGATAAACAAAAGTAAACCGTGCCTGAATAGAGGCACCATCTTTAAATGCAAAGGTATAAACCCCAGAATTAATCGCAATATCACCAAATATGCGCACATTGGATTCATCTATTTTGCCTTGCGGCCCTTTAGCCAAGAAGTGCACAAAGTAGTCTTCGATTTCCGCATGGTTATGGCGTACCTTATTGGAAACCGTTGGCAAGAGAATGGCATCACTGGCGTAGAGTGCTACGACATTTTTTGGCTCGCCAGTTTGTAGCGCATTATTCCATTGTTCAAACAATGCTTGAATTTCGTTATCTGTCATACTTGTTGCCTTTTCCTATCTCTTGTATCAAACCAAAGTCATTCGTTTACACAAAGCGCCTCGCTGAGACTGCATGGGTAATGCTCAATGCCTACAGCGGGCGCATGATTCTCGCCATCAGAGTGGCTACAGTCAAGCGTAAAGCGCAAGGTTTTTTATCAAGTAACTGATTCCAGTTACGCTGCAAGGGAAATATGACACAGCAATCGATAAGCAACTATCCGTAGCGGCTTTAAATGCAGGAGATCGATTCAATTTTATTCTAATAACGACTTGCTATTAAGGTTGTTACCGCCTGCCTATCGGGCGTTGACTTGCAAGTTATTGGCTTCAATTGGGGTTGGGTTTGCCCGAATATAAATCATTCTGGAGTTAGTGATGCTCTGGCCTTTGTGCTCTCCATTGACCTTAATGGTGATGCTATTTAAGCCCGCTTTCTCGAGTGAGTAACGTAGCTTAACCGAGCCATCAAATTCTTCCAATGCAATAGAATTATCGATTAACCTGATGCCACTGGTGCTTTTAAGCTCCATATAAACATTACTAGAACGCCAAGGACGCTTATATTCAACCGTAATTTCGGCCTCTTCGCCTAGGGTCGCCTTTGCCACTGGTGGGTGCTTAAGCTTAAATATAGGCTCGGGTGGTGCTAACCCCGCCAATTTGATAGCGGTACCCTTTACCACTCCATAGTTATCAGGGTTGAGATAAAAATGGTTGAAACAGGCCGCCGCTTGGCTACTAACGAGTGCCAAGTAAAACAATACTGCGATTGTGAAAAGCCTTCGAACCATAACAAGGTACCATCATCAGCAATCTGAGGGTCTCAATATAATCACAATAGCAACGTTATTCAATCAATCTTATTTATCGATTTCAGCAACAGTCTTTGCTCCAGAGACGACCCTTCATTGCCGCAGAAAAGGTAATCGACAATATGCGCTATGCTTGTTGAATTGTCTGTTTCGCCAGCGCCCGACCACAGAGCCAGAGGTGCACCGAGCCCCAAAGGCCCAACAGCACAAAGTAGGCCAGTGCGATGCCTAGAGCATCATCGCCATAGCGGGGGCCAAAAAAATCACTTAGCACACCCACTAGCAGTGGCCCCAAACCGACACCAATAAGGTTGAGACACAACATCTTGATGGCGGCCGAGACAGCGCGCATATGCACGGGTGACAGGGTTTGCACCATAGCTAAGGTTGGACCGAGAAAAAAGTTACCGACGAAGCCCGGAATAATAAACAGTAGTATTGCCATGGTAAGATTATCAGCCATTAGGCCCATAACAAAGAATGGTATGGAGAAGAACGGCACAATGGCAATCATCCACATACCGTATTGGAAACCGCGAATGGACAGGCGATCAAACCACTTGCCGGCGACTAGCGTGCCAATAGCACCCAAGATGCCAAACACCCCCGCAATAACCATACCGGCCTCAGACTGGCTGAGATCATGCGCTCTCATAAAGAAGGTTGGCAACCATTGGGTTAGGCCATAGCCCATCATTCCCGCGATTATCGAGCCCGCAACCAGATGTCGCATAGCGGGGTTAGCCCACATGGCAGCCGCGGTGGCAAGTATCGGCGGTGATGGCGGAGGCGTCTCCAACTCAAACGTCCCGCGGGCAGGTTCTCGCAGCAACCTGGCCATAACCGCTGCCAGTAAAAGACCAGGAATACCTACCGATACCAGAGCAATACGCCAGCCATAAGCTTCGGCAATAAAACCGCCGCCAACAAAGCCCAGCATCATACCGAAACTTCCGCCCAGTGTTATCGTCGCCATGGCTAGCCCCCGACGCTGGGGCGGAAAGTAGTCAGCGATAATCGAGTGGCTGGCTGGGTTTACTCCGGCCTCACCAATACCCACACCGATTCGAAATAGCAGAAGAGTAATGAAACCAGCGGCCAAGCCGCTGAGGGCGGTCATTAAGGAGAAGACAACAAGACTGGCAATAATAATATTCTTGCGGCTGTATTGATCAGCTAAACGGGCAATAGGTAGACCCATAATGGCGTAAAACAAGGCGAATGAAAGCCCACCTAGCAACCCCAACTGAGTATCGCTTAGGCCAAACTCTGCTTTTATATCCGGAAACAGGATCGATAGAATCATCCGGTCGCAAATCGACAGGGTAAAGGCGAGCATAAGCAGGATCAGGGTGGTGCGATGACCTGCTAAGGGCTCACTGACTGCCGGTATCTTAGCCTCAGATGCATCTGTGCTGCCTATCTGGCTATCCATAGTCATTCCTATTTACAGTGAAATTAATAAGTCTCATTTACAGCGCCCTGATTAGTATCAGGATGCCCATGCAGAACAGGATCAGTACCGCCACTCGCCGGTAAAATGCAGTCGAGTACCTTGCAAACAGTGCATTGCCAATGCGATCGCCAACAACAAGCGCCGGCAGGGCCACAGCGATGTACCAAGTCGTAGTCGCAACAAACAGGTCAGCGACAGCGAAGGAAACCAGTGCTAATAGAGAAGATGCGGTAAAAAACAGCATTAGTAGCGCCCTACTCCGAATTGGATCAGGCTGGGTCAGCAATGCATAGAGGATCATAGCTGGCCCAGGTATGGCTAGCGCGCCATTCATCAAACCGGAAAGCAGGCCTGCACAACCGGTTAATGCTGGGCTGTCGACAGGATTGTCTGGCCGCGACAAAGTAACACCTAGACATGACAGTAGCACCGCAATTCCGACCCATAACTGGAAATCGCCCCCTAACATTCTCGTCAATAACCAAGTCCCCAGCGCGGTGCCCAGCCAAGCGAGCAATATAAGCGGCAAAACCTCAGCCACGCGAAACATACCCCACCAGATACGCAGCGAAATAAGGCCAAGCACCAGTGATAATGAGGCCGCTAACACCACAACTTCTGCGGGCACTAGAAAGACAGAGAACACCGGCACCACCGCCAGAGCAAAACCAAAGCCGGTAAAAGCCCTCAGTACCGATGCGAAAACCACCCCTGCCCCTATCAACAGAATCTGTGGTATATCGAGTGGAATAGTCACTGCGACCGGTGTGACATTGCCACTGGCCCACCCCGCCCTCGACTCTCTTGGGCAAGCCAACTCGGCCAGCTGATCAGCACCGCTTGATCTGCACAGTGCAGAGGCGTGCCAGCAGCAAGTGCGCTGCGCCACAGCTCAAGGTCGATCAAAGCCAGTGCAAAAAGCCCGTGGTGGCAGACTGCCTGGCCAATTTCAATATCGTCCGCTAGCACCGCTAAGCCTCCCACCATGGTGGCGAAGGAAACGCTATTGGGTTCAATACGCATGGGCAGAAGTCGCCGACTTAAGTGTTCCTCAGGTGTAGTTATGGCCACCTGTAGTGCTTTGGGAAGGCGCTTACTATCCAGTAGATTTATGGCGTGCAGTCCGGCTTCCAAAGGCGATATCGCTACATTCTGTAGCACAGCCGTGCTGGGCAGAAATCCCAGTTTATGCGCATGGGCCGCCCACTTAATTTCGCTACCCCATTGGCTGCTATTAGCGGCATTAGCGGGACGTAACAGGCGCACACCCATATGCCAGCGCGGATCAACGTACTTGATACAGGCACTGCCGTCGTCGAAAGTAGTTTGATCAGGCAACTCTGCAAACACACGCCAATCGGCACTGACATCTCTGGCAGAGACAGACAATGCCCTGCACTGAGGCGCAAGTAATTCTAGTAACGCCGAGATAAGTGACTTATCAATCTCGACCAACAGATCCTGCTGATAGGTCACGACAAAACAATCAATCCTCAGCGAGCCATGATCATCGAGTACATAGGCCAGCACGGGTTTGTTCGTAATGGTATTGAGTGAACTGGTAATCAGTGGCTGAAGCGCTTCTGCGGCTCGCTCTCCCTGCAGGCATATCACCCCTCGGGACTCTAACAGAAAAGCCTGATCTTCCTCCAAAAATTGTTGTTGTGCGGCAAACTGCATTAGCTTATTTCCCCCTGCCTGCCATATCGACTCGAACAAAATCGGCTTGCGATTGTTGAAAGGCATCGGTGGCAATAATCGGGCCGCCTGTGGTTTCGGAGTGTCCCGTTGCATAGCTGCAGACTTTTTGGCACAGGCCACAGTTATCGAATTTCTCGCGGTAAAACTTGCAGCGCATGGCATCCACCTGATAGCGAGCGCCCGGAACAGGAGAGGAAATAGCACCGACGGGACAGATCTTTACGCAGTCGAGGCAGTGGGTGCAATCATCCACTGGATCCATACGGCGTGTGGTCTTTAGCGGTGCTTCCGTAAGCAGACAGGCGAGACGAGTGCGGGTGCCAAACTCCGGAGTGATCAGCAGACTATGTGTGCCGATAGTGCCCATACCAGCCGCCTCTGCCACATGGGCAAAGGATAGTGAGGCTTTAATTTCGCCGGGACGCAATGGCAACCCACGACTGGGCAGAGCAAGGCTACGATAGCCGAGTTGGCGCAGATTTTTAACTAGCGCTGAGTTGGCTTGGTCGATCTCAATGGTCAGTTGATTGACATGCGGTGCCAGCAGATCGCCAGTCTTAACGCTGCCTGCGTATTTCACCGGTAGCTTGATAAGGTTCATAGTCTCGGAAGCGTACTCCATACCGAGAACAACACAGGCTTTCGCCGACGGTAGAAAGGTCTTCACGCCATAGAGAACATCTGGATGTGAATGCTCATTAATGGCCAGTACGCCGATCAGATCGGCGCCAATATCATTGCGGGTTTGCTCAAGCCAATTGTTATCGAATCGGTCGTCCAATGGGGCGTCAATCTGACTTTCTTGGCCAACGCCCTGTTGCGCAGATTTAATTGCACTTTTTTGACTCATCACTCAACCTATTTGTTGTAGCCTAATACATCATTAATCTCGATTCGGCAGGCATTAAAAGCGTCATAATCTAGGCCAGACCCGATTCCCGCACCCGCAGGCAGAATGGCATCGCCATCCACTATCTGCATGGGCTTGTGCAGGATATCCGATACCAGTTTGTCAGGCCCGGTAAACTCTCCGGCGGGCTGTACGAGTGGGTTGACACAAGCCAGACACAATTCGTGCAGAGAAGCCGCGCTGGTCTGCAGGCCATTGCCCAATTCAATACTAATCCCCGCACTGGTACACAGCGTGATGATATCGCGGCACTTCTGGTATCCGCCGTTCTTGGCCATCTTTAATTTGACAACATCGGCGGCACCCGCCTGCACCACGGCAATGGCGTCGCGCAGGCTATGCACCGATTCATCGGCCATTAATGGAATGTCGATGGACTCGCGCAGACGCGCCATGCCCTGAATACAATCTGCGGCAAGCGGTTGCTCAAGGTGGTCCAGATCGAAAGGTTCCAGTGCACGTGCCAACTTGATGGCGGCCTGCACATCGGTGCCAAACACGCCATTGGCATCGGTTCTGATAACAATATCCGGCCCTACTTCTTCGCGCACCAGTCGCACCCGCGCAACGTCCATATCGACCTTCTTACTGGCATCGCCGATTTTCAACTTGATGGTACCGAAGCCACGATCAACAAACTCTCGCGCCGATGCCGCCATAGCTTCGGGCGAGTCCGTGCCGATTCCCCCTACCAACGGAAAGCGGTCACGTACCTTGCCACCCATCAGATCAACCAGTGGGCGGTTAATCGTCTTGGCCGCGGCATCAAATAGCGCCTGCTCCAACACTGCTTTAGACCATAGGTTATGCATCCATAACTGGTCCATCTTGTGCATAAGCTTTGCCGTATCGAAGACACTTTCACCAATCATTGCCGGCCCATAGACCCGTTCGATAAGAAACTGGCAGCTACCCGGCGTATCCGGGCCATACCACCCAGGCGTGACAAACACCTCGCCAACACCCTCAACACCGTCTTCGGTGCGCACTCGTACAACCAGACCGTAATAGTCCCAGCCACTGTAGTCCTGCCCGCCCATACTGTAGGTCTTCTTCAATGGTATTTGCACCACGTCGGCATACACGCTGGCGATCTTCGCCGCACTCGCCGGATCCTCCACTAGTCTCTCAATTGGTGACTGACTCATTACATTTATTCTCGCTGGTGACTTAAATTGCACAATATCTATAGCCAATAATAGATAGCCGGAACTATTAGGTGCCCATGACTGCGGTGCTACAAATGCAGGCAAAACAGGCTAAGGTCACTCTAATAATTAGTGAAATACTCAAATGGCATATTGCGCTTATTTCTTGTGTTTTTGCGCAATTTTATGGATAGTATTGTTATGCAAATAACCATTTCCAGTAGAAGTCTAGAAGGCGCTGCGGACCTAATCGACAGTTACGGTCACAGCCCCCACCGCATCGCTCAACGAGTAGGGCTCGACCCGGCGGCCCTGTATAGGTCTGATTTGGACATCAACGGTCGGCACTGCAGTAGCCTGTTGGAGGAGGCCGCATTGGTGTGTGATGAGCCCTTTTTTGGTGCCAAACTCGCGCAACTACAATACAGCACCAAACCCACCTCCTACTGGCAATTTATCCGCAGCGGCCAAACCATAGACGAGGTACTCCAGCGACTGGCAGAAAATCTTGAACAGCTTTATTCCAAAGCCAGTTCAACAACATTATCCAGACAGCGTGGTGGCGTTTCCCTGTGTTGCGAGGTGATGCGATTAAACGTCAAAACATCTCAGTATGATTCGCTAATGCAGTCTATCGAATTGGGTATGGCCACATTGATATATGAGATGCGTTTATTGCTGGGCGATCAGTGGAGACCCGCTTATGTGCAGTTTCGCCGCGAGAAGCCTCGCTCTTTAGCTATCTTGAAACAAATCTTTGGTGACAGTCTCTATTTCGATCAAGACATTAATGCATTCTTTGTAGGCGAGGAGACCCTAAACACGTCAATCCCAGCGCACGTGGCATCAGAGCGAAGCACACCTAACATCCCATTCCCCCTCAAAACAGATACTAATTCGCAGTTTGTTATAGAAGCCAACCGACTCATTCTTGAACTTATCAATGAAGGTGGTTGCTCATTGGATCGGCTGACTGAAAATTTAGGTATTAGCCGTCGCAGCCTACAACTGAAGCTGCAACAAAATCAAACTAGCTATCGCCAGCTGTATGCATCCGCGCGTTTTGTAATGGCAAGAGAATATCTGCTCCATTCCAGCCTATCCCAGTGCGCCATCGCTGAGCGGCTCAATTTTAGCGATGCCCCAGCTTTTTCAAAATTTATAAAAGGGCAATCTGGGCTTTCACCGCGCAGCTATAGGCGCAAGAAATCTGCAAGTCAGGAACCTTAATAACTAATTGTTGGCACCTTATTATTTGCGCCAATAGTGATTAGCGACGATCTATCCGGTTTTTGGCAACACGCCAAACACAACTTTTGGATTGAGATAGCCAAAGGCACTGGCATCTTATTGCGCAATGCTAGGTTTCCCGATCCTGTTTGTCGTACTTTTCTAACAAATATTGCCGCCAATCAACTGCTTATATCAGAGAAAATCGGTTTTATACGTCCCACCGTAGAACGGAAAGGCTCTCATAAAGTGCCGGCGTTTTAGTGAGCTATGGTATATCTGTACATTAATAATATTATTGCTCCCGCCTACTCAGCTGCAGAAGAATTTACCAACGCGCTGACACATGGTATTGGGTTTCTCATCTCCGTCGCCGCATTGATCTATATGATCGCAATAATGCCAGCTCATTACAGTCCGCTGCAGAAAACCGGTGCCGTGGCTTATGGTATCAGTCTTATGCTAATGTTTTTAACATCCACTTTGTGCCATGCGGCAAAACAGCCGAGCGAGAAAGATGTTTTAAAACGCCTTGATCATGCCGCTATTTACCGGTTAGGTGGTTGAAACTGTTTTGTTATAGCTCCATCAGCCTTATCGCCAACGATTATTAGCTGGCGCTGGGCAACAGGCTCTAGTTATTTTCATTTGGTTCAGGAGATCCAGAAAATAGGAACGAGTTATTACCAACAGATACCACACAATTGAACGCTGAGGGCTATGGCTGCTCGCCTGAGTCGTCGGGCTCAAGACCAAATGCGAGCAATACATTGCCCGACTTTGTCCCCAGAATGGCATAGCCAGATCCCCAGTAGACCATACCATCTACAACCGTCGGCCCTGGCCCACCAACCGATCCACCGCGCCCTTCGATGCCATTAATGGTCTGGTAATCGCGCTTG
>CBFHVP010000058.1:10543-10830 GCA_965659315.1 uncultured Porticoccaceae bacterium
TAGCACCTCACCATCAGCGGTCGAGAAGGCGCGCATGGTCCCATCCACTGAGCCAGTAAAAGCAACGCCCGGAATGACGGTAACGGCACCCTGATTGGCTGAAGTGCAATATTTATTAGCGCTTACTTTAAGTTTGGGCTGATCTTTAGCGCACTTGGCCGGAGGCGGAATTAGGGTTGTCCAAACCGTTTCTCCTGGTTCCGGCTTAAGAGCGACTAACCCCCCCTCACCCTCACTGCCCTCGGTACTTTCAAATTGCTGATCAGTAGCAAAAGCGAGGGGAACAT
>CBFHVP010000059.1:0-10428 GCA_965659315.1 uncultured Porticoccaceae bacterium
ATATCAGTTATAGCACCGGGCTGACTCTGACTATCGTCTGCGTTGGTATCATTGGTGCTATCTATGCAGTCTTTGGTGGCCTTAAAGCCGTTGCAGTATCAGATACACTCAATGGTATTGGCCTATTAATTATCGGCATCACCGTGCCCGTATTTGGCTTTATCGCGCTGGGCGATGGCAATCTCGGTGCAGGCGTTAATGAAGTATTAACCACCCATACCGAAAAGCTTAATGCCATTGGCGGACCCACTGACCCCACCCCCTTCAGCACATTATTTACGGGGATGATTTTTGCCAATTTATTCTATTGGGGCACCAATCAGTATGTAATCCAGCGCACACTGGGCGCAGTTAGCCTAGCAGAGGGTCAGAAAGGCGTACTTTACTCTGGATACTTTAAACTGCTAGTGCCGTTTTTTATGATGGTGCCTGGCATTATCGCTTTTCACCTCTATGGTGGTGAACTGCAATCGATCGATTTAGCCTACCCGCACTTAGTCAAGAATGTTCTACCTGTGTATATGTCTGGGTTCTTCTTAGCGGTTTTACTGGGCGCGGTTTTTTCATCATTTAATTCGCTACTTAACAGTGCCGCCACCTTGTTTGTGCTGGATATTTATCAGCCCTATAAAAAGACCAATTTAAGCGATCAACAACTGATTAAAGTGGCCAAAATTGCCTCTGTGATCATTGCCCTGTTCTCTTTCGTGGTGTCGCCGCTGTTGCAATACGCGCCGGAAGGACTATTTCAGATTATTCGTATTTTTACCGGTTTCTATAATATTCCGGTGATCACCGTAGTATTGGTTGGCTTGTTTACTAAGCGCGTGCCCGGCTTTGCCGCCAAGGTCGCCATCAGCTTCCATGTGATTGCCTATGGCATACTCAAGTTTGTTATCGATGTGGATATTAACTTTATCCATATCTATGCCATTCTATTTGTTATTGAACTGACCATTATGTTGGTGATTGGCTACTGGATGCCGATGGCAAAACCTTGGCAGTTTGTCAATAACAGTAAGGTGGATATGACCCCTTGGCGCTATGGCTTCCCCGTTGCTATTACCATGGTCAGTTGTGTGATTATTATCTACCTACTATTTTCACCCATAGGGCTAGTGAATGGATTAAGCTCGGTATTTTGGCCCGCAATAGTTGCCGTAGTTATTGCCAATGGCCTGCTATGCTGGCTTAGTGTGAAATATTGGTATAAAAAATATGCCCGATCCTTGAGCTATTAATAAATCTCCACGACATAACAGTCCTACCACTCACTGCGCTTATCAGACCCCCAGAGATCGTTCTTGGGGGTCCGTCTATCTACCTACCCAAACCAAAGAACATATCCGAAAAAATTAAGTCTTGTATAATATATAAGATCATTTATAGTAGGCATGCCCTGTGAGGGATTTCGCTGAAATCTAGCTGCTTAAACTCGCTCTTAGGGGTCGTTGACAGATGCAGACGTTAGCTGCATCAACAAGGGTATTAAAACCAAGTATAAAAAACGGGAGAAATAACCATGTTTGAAAAAAAATCAATCCATAGCGCCGTTGCCTACACGGTCGCAGTTATTGCGGGCCTTGCTGGGACAGCCTCTTCAAGCGCGCAGGAAGATGCAGGATGGCAACTGGAAGAAGTTGTTGTAACTGCACAAAAAAGAGAAGAAAAGCTAAGCGATGTCCCAGTTGCTGTAACCGCTTTAACTTCGGAACAGATCAGCTCTGCATTTGCCAACAATATTGAGGGCCTGCAGTCTATGGTTCCATCAGTTAGCTTTCGCAAAGGTAACACCACGCGTAACTCTGCGCTCACGGTTCGCGGTATCGGTACTATTTCCTTTAGTATTGCAGCCGAACCTAGTGTGTCCACCGTTGTCGATGGCGTAGTTTTAGGTCGATCTGGTCAAGCGTTTGGCGATCTCTATGATCTTGAGCGAGTAGAAGTTCTAAGAGGTCCTCAGGGAACCTTATTTGGTAAGAATGCCTCTGCTGGTGTTGTAAATATGACGACCAAGCGTCCGGGCACCGAGTTCGAGGGTTCAGTAGAAGCGCAATTATTCCAAGATAATGAATATAGCCTCAAGGCATCTGTCTCTGGACCTTTAAGTGACAATGCCCGCGGTAGCCTGACAATTTTAGATAAGCAGTTTGATGGCTATATCACCAACGTCTTCAACAACCAGCAGACTAACGGTTACGATCGCTCTGGTATGCGCGGTATGCTTGAGTTTGATATCTCCGATGATACTTCAATGCTGATTATTGCTGAGAAATACGATGCGGAAGACGACTGCTGTACCGATCTGGAACTCCTACCCAGCGGCAGAAACCCTGCATCAGACGCAGCCCCCTCTAGCCTGGGAGTGGTTGATGATGTAGCTGATATTGATTTGGATCAGCGTAAAGTCGACCATGACCTTACGACTGTCACTCTGGATAAGCACACAGCACTGTCTGTTCAGTTTAATACCTCTATGGGCGAGCATGAGCTAACCTCTATTACCGCTTACCGCTCATGGGACAACACTGAAATCCGTGAAGGTGATTTCACCTCAATTGCTGGCGATAGTAATGAGCCTGTATTTGGCGTGCCTTTTCAACTCCATGATCTTGGTCCTCAAGAGTGGCGCCAATTCTCGCAAGAGCTAAGACTAGCTTCACCAGCGGGCGAGACGTTAGAGTATCAGGTTGGTGCTTACTATATGAATATCGAGTCTGAGCGTAACTTTACTCGAGATGCCAGCTGTCAAAATAATGGCGGCCAGCTAGATCAAGCCATGACTTGGTACGCTAATGAAACATTATCCGGTGCTGACTTAACTGCCGCGCTGGCGGATTTGGACGCTTATGCAGCTGCTGAAGGCGTGACTTGTAATGCCAACGATATTGTTTCTGCCACTGCTTATATGAGTACTGAGTTTAATAACTGGGCTCTATTCGGTGAAGGTAAATACAATCTTAGCGACAGCACAAGAGTTCTGTTCGGTCTGCGCTACACCGATGACGAGGTGAGCTATAGCCACAACCGAGTCAGCAATGACCAGTATGGTCGTCGTGGTGTTGGTGTTCGTCCAGCTACAGAAAACACTGATTTCGATGGCAGTACATCCGAGTCAAATGTGTCAGGTAAATTCGGCCTTCAAACTGACCTAAGTGAAGACGCTATGCTTTATGCGACAGCATCTCAGGGTTACAAAGGTCCAGGTTACAATATCTACTATAACTTTAAGGCTAATGGCGACGATGATGCCGCTCTATCTGAGGAGACTTCAACCTCTTTAGAAATGGGTTATAAATATACCTCTGACACCTTAATGTTGAACGCAGCTATTTTCCAAACCGATATTGAAGACTTCCAAGCCAACAACGCCGATTGCTCGGACGGTGCCTGTATCACGCGTTTGACCAACGCAGGTGATGTGAGCACTCAAGGTGTTGAACTTGATTTCACTTGGGCTCCAATGGAAAACCTAACGCTGTTTGGTGGCATTGCCTCTATCGATGCTGAAATCGATAAATTCAACTGTCCTGACCCAACGGCCGAAGACTGCTCAGCTCGATCTGGTTTACCTGTGCCCTTCGCACCAGAACTCAAGTACTCACTGATGGCCCAATATGTGATTCCACGTGACAATATGGATATCATCATCAATGGTTCTTTCGTGCATACTGATGAACAGGTGGCAGGATTACCAGGCAATGATGGCTCGCAAAATCCAGCGGCACTCTTACCTGAGTATGATATGGTCAACGCCAGCATCGGTTTCTCGTTCGATGACGATCGCTACCGTATCTCTCTGATCGGTAAAAATCTTGGCGATGAAAGCTATGTAACCACCTACAGTGGTGATGGCTTCCGTTACCAGCTGCCTCGCGATGCCAGCCGCTACTTTGGCGCTGCTTTTAGAGCTTCATTCTAAAAGTTCGACAAGTGCAGAAAAGGGGCGTTTATCGCCCCTTTTTTTATAAATAAGAATATATCTGCCTACAACAACTGCCGTCATAGGCGAAAATTAAGCTCAATGAATGCCAAATTGTTTTTTAATCGCAAAGTAAATGTTTTCGCGGTTAAACGGGAAAGGTAAAATAGCCAAAGCGATGATATGATTGGCTTTTAAGGGTATATCCAGAGGGAAATATGTCTCTTAGTGCAGGGTTTCAACCACTTTACAAACAGGTCTATGATCTGCTGACTGCGCGGCTTGTAGAAGGCTATTGGAAACCGTCTCAATTACTGCCGAGCGAGATGATGCTAGCAGAAGAACTTGGCGTTAGTCAGGGTACTGTGCGCAAAGCACTTAACCAAATGGTTGCCGAAAAAATGCTTCAGCGACAGCAGGGCAAAGGGACCTTTGTCGCCGAACATACCCAAGAGAGTGACCTCTTTCGATTTTTCCGACTCCGTGAACCTCATGGGGAAATACTCATCCCGGAAACAGTAGTTCTCGGATCATCACGTCGTACAGCATCTGATGACGAAGCCAAGAAACTGAACCTAGATGCTAATGCTCTAGTGGTTGAGTTAACTCGGGTGAGGTCGATTCACAATAAACCCGCAATTATAGAAAAAGTTATCCAACCCCTATCCGTGTTCCCGGATATTGATAAAAACACCGACTTGCCCAATGCACTCTATATCCTCTATCAAGAGAAATACGGTATTACCATTATGTCGGTCAATGATGAAATACGTGCCGTCGAAATCCCCGATGCCTATGCCAAACACCTTGATTTAGCCAAAGGTTCGCCCGTATTAATGATTGAGCGTAGCAGCGTAAACATTGATGGTCGGGTTGTGGAATTAAGTACAGCTTATTGCAGTTCCGATAACTTTATTTATTCCGTTCAACTAACTTAAATTTTGACCCCTAGCACCTGTCGGTGCTGTAATGATGCTAGCCTCTGGATTAACTGCCCACTCGGATCTAGCCAAGGTGGTCTTAGCTGCAAGCTTGTTAACTGGCTCTATTCACTGATTGCCGCTAGCACATCGACTAAAAACTGTTCCATATCCCAAGCGTTGCGATCGAAAGTCTGACCCATACGCACAACAACGAGTTGCCGCGACGGGATAATAACTGTCGACTGGCCATAATGCCCTCGCGCAGCATAAGCATCCTCAGGCACCTTGGGCATCATGGGATAAGCACCTTGTTGATTAAGCCAAAATTGAGCCGCATAGGCACGCTGCTTTAGAGATGCTGCTGTCGGTGTAGTGGAAAATTCCACCCAGCCTTTGGGTAAAATCTGCTCGCCATTGACCACACCGTCGTTAAGATACATTAAGCCAAAGCGCGCCCAATCTCTTGCAGTCGCATAGAGAAACGCCCCGCCGACATAGGTGCCACCGCCATCCATTTGATAGTGCGCGCTATGCATTCCCAGTTTATTAAATAGCGCTGTTTGTGGGAAATGGTGATAGGCCTCTTCAGAGGTGAAACTATTGCGAATAATACGACCCAAGAGCACAGGACTCGCCGTTTGATAACGCCACCTTGTACCAGGCTCGGCGGTCACCGGATAGCGCTCAGCAAATGTCACAAGATCCACTGCGTCCATCAGCATAAAATTAACATCGGAAATCGGGTCTTCCTCATAGCCTTCATTAAACTCAAGGCCGCTGGTCATCTGCAATAAGTGCTCAACCGTTACTTTGCTGCGCAGATCACTGGGATTATCCCAACCCATTAAGCCAGTAGCATCTGCCAATTCAAGCTGACCTTTACCGACCAAAATACCTATAAGCGCACTGGTCGCACTTTTAGTCATGGACCAAGAATTCAACGGTATCTCTGGTCCAAATCCCTCAGCATAACGCTCGGCAATTAACTGACCTCGATGAAAAATCACCACAGCACGGGTATTTTGCCGCGCTTCGTAATCAACGGCCGTATCAGAAAAAGCGCGCTTTAGCGCTGCGTTAAGTGCAACAGTATCCACATTCTCGGGTCGGTTAACGAGGTCAGGCCAGTCAAGATCTTGCGATGATAGTTGAGCGATGTCCCGCTCAAGAAAAGCCGGTCCCTCAAGGTCGTTGATGGAACCCTGCGCCAAACGCGCACAGCCCAGCCCCGGGCGATAGGCCATGTTGCTTACATAACTGAATGGCCAGAAGCCAAACTTGGTCGAGATAATATTGCCCTCAACCTGTGTTTGCGTCAGACGTCGCTGCAGATCAGTAATATCATTGGCATAGATATCATCATAGTCTCGCTCGGCAATAAATAGACCACTGCACAACGTCTGTGAGACATATCCCGCTGGCATGGGCCCCAAGCGCTTGAGGTAGTTGATTCCATAGGCACTCAGCCCTATCACAACCAGTAGGCTAATCGTTGCGGTTATTTTAAATAAACGTTTTGGTGTAAACATAGTAGTGTTACCTGTAAAAAATGGGCCATCTGCAAAAAATAGATCACCAGCCAATAAGCTATTGCCTATCTAGTTTGTTCAACTACTTTTCTTCTATTTCGGCGATAATTGTTTTATTGCCCGCGCCAGCGCCGAAGATTCCTCTGGTTTAGAGGTGCTTGTCCTGCATATGCACCCTATATATTGGTGCTCCTGTGTACCGATACCCCAGAGATACCAAACGCTTGCTTGATATACGATTATGACAATATAACCATAAGTTATGCCATTTTATGGCGTCTTATTATTAATCCAACTAACCACCTATTAAGTCACCGATCACCGATAGAGTAGAGCCATAGTGGCTTCAGTCACTGTGCACTTAATGCACCCTGTCTGTCACCACAGTTCGCTTGCTTTGCGATTATGGTACTGTTAGCATAGTTTATGCCATTATTTGGTGTATTACTAAAACTAACTGGTCACCACGTAAAGTCGCGGAGTAACATTTTTTGTTTATCGACTTTATTTTTCGGCCTAATAATCTACTAGGGGAGTTATCTTTATGAGAATTAAACATCCATTGGCTGCGGCCATTATTCTCTCATCCATTGGTGCGCCAACTCTCGCCAATGCTAACGAAATCGAAGAAATCACCGTTACTGCAACGAAACGACAAGGAGTTGAGGTTCAAGATGTGGCCGCTTCTATCTCTGTCTATGGTGCAGAGGAGTTAAAGAACGGTAGAGTTCAGTCAATGACAGATTTGACCAATATTGATCCCAGCTTAAACTCGATCTCAACTCAAAGCACCTCATCCACTCGCATCGGTATGCGCGGCTTAACCACTCCCGCCAACAATGTCGGCTTTGAAGCCGCAGTGGGTGTGAGTATCGATGGTGTGCCGCGCGCGCGCACAGGTATTGCGCTTTCGGAGATGCCGGAACTGGCTAGCATGGAAGTACTGCGCGGCCCGCAGGGTACGCTTTTCGGTCGCAACACCAGTGGTGGTGTGATTAATATCAATACCGCTAAGCCCAATGCTGAGGGAGGTGGTTTTGTTGAAGTGTCAATGGGTAACTACAACGCCAGATCCGTTCAGGCGGCGATTAACCTACCTATTAATGATCAGTGGACCGGACGCATTGATGCCAAAGATCGCGAGCGCGATGGTTTCCTGGATAATATTCTTTCAGACACCGATGTAAATAGCGTCGATCGCAGCATGGTGCGTGGTCAGCTCACCTTCGAAGGTGAGGACAGCAGCCTGCGTTTGATCGCCGACTGGGGTGAAGACCAGTCTATTTGCTGTGGTGCTATCTTAGAAGTTGTCGGGACTGACGATCTTCGAACATTATATAACAACATGGCAAGTGCCGGGGACGCCTATGGTAGTCAGGATTTGAATGATCTTGAAATTGGCTCAAATATAACGCCCACCAACGATATTGATGAATGGGGTGTGTCGGCAGAGTACAACTTGGATATTGGCGGCAATAATTTCACCAGTATCAGCTCCTACCGCGATTGGGAGTCCCTCGCCACACCAGATGGTGATATGTCTGGAGTGGGTTTAGTCGGTCTCACGCAGTACTCTGCAGATACCGTATTTACGCAAGAACTGCGACTTCAGGGTGAATCCGGCAAGGTAAACTGGCTAGTCGGTGCCTTCTATATGCATGATGAGGTTGAATGGGTCCGAAATGCCAGCATGGATTCAGACTGGGAAAGATTTGTTGATACTCAGCTGGCGACAAAGGGTTTCCAAGCTTTCGGTACCTACAAAGGACCTCACCCACTTAATCAGAAATCTATCTTGGTGGCAGTCAATGGCCCGACCGCTGCAGCGACATACCTCGCTTCTCCTACAACTAATGTCAATAACGATATGGAACTAACCACAGATGCCTTTGCGGTTTTCGCCCATACAGAAATAAGTCTTAGGGAAGATCTGACAGCCACCATAGGTATTCGCTACTCTGAAGAGGATAAGGAACTCTCCTATGTGATGTCCTCAGATGAGGTCCAAGATCCTGATGGCTGTGCCACTGCCGCAGCGCTCAAGGCCGCTCAAAGCCCATTAGCAGCCCTAGGCGCATTACTCTGCACACCAACTGGCAATACTTTGCTTAATGGCAGTGATGATGGAAAGATAAGTGATGATGCAATCTCCGGAACCGCCAAGTTAGCTTGGGCGGCAAACGAAGATACACTGCTGTATGCAAGCTACTCACGAGGCTTTAAGTCCGGTGGGTTTAACTTGGATCGCACAGGACTGAATACTGCGAATCCATCCGCTATGGATCTTGCCTTTGATGCTGAAGAGGTCGATGCCGTTGAGTTGGGTTGGAACAGCCAGTGGGCAGATGGTGCGGTGACCTTTAATGGCGCAGTCTACTCTCAGGATGTCTCTGGTCTGCAGCAGCTCAATTTTACTGGCAGTAACTTTGTTGTTGACCAGAATGACTTTAAGGTTGAGGGAATGGAGCTAAGCCTTAGTGCCCAGCCTACTGAGGCGCTATTGCTAACCGCAAACTATGCCCGCGTCGATGCAGAAAACCAGAGCACTGGAAAACCTCCGCAAGGCCAGCCAGAAAATACTATGACTGTCTCAGCGACGCTGTTCCTCCCTGTCGCCGACTCGTTGGTGGGAACCTTCCATCTCAATGGACGCTACGCGGATGAGAGCTATCAGCAGGCAGCAGGTATAGATAAGGCTACGGGAGCAGTCGTTGTGCCTGACTACTATGGTGAAAGCTACACTACAGTGAATGCTCGGCTGTCACTAAGTAATCAAGAGGGTTCTTGGAGCGCATCAATATTTGCGCAGAACCTGACCGATAAAATAGCTGCCTTAGAGGGGTTCACTCAGGTGTTAGCTCCAGCGACCAGCGGTAATATTATGACGTTCCCTGGTCTGCCACGTATGTATGGCGCAGAAGTTCGCTTTAACTTCTAATTCCATTACAGGTGTTAAACCTAAGAGGCCTCCACCATGTGGGGGCCTTTTTTTTGGCTTTTTATCGCCATTTAGTTTCGCTGTTAATTTTAGATCTGTTCAATCCTTATCAACGCCCTGAGTGAGTTGTTGACCCGAAAAGCCAAAGGAACTTGCTGATTAACTACGGTGCTTTCTGATTAATTGCACATCTTTAGTTAATTATAAGTAGCGTAAATAAAATTCGACAATACGCTCTTCAAGAGCCGCCGAGTCTGATTGCCAGGCTCTAGCGTGAACTTTGCAGGACGCCTGCCAAAACGCCTTGGGTTGGTTGGCCGCAGCATAATTTCTCTCAGCATGACTGAAGCCTATCAGATTATCATCAGAGCAGTGAATAAACGATACCGGTCTTGGTGCTATATCCGCCAATATATCCTCAGGATTAAGTGCATCCATATCAATTCCGGTCCGCTGCTCTAAAAGCCAGATGGTCAATGGTAACAAGGGAAAACTTGGCAGACCCATATGTTGCCGAATAATTTCCTTATACAAATCAGATAAGTTGGACCAGCCAGCTTCAAATACAGCTGCACCAATACGGGTGTCTTTGGCCATGGCCAATACCGAGGTTGTAGCCCCCATAGAAGTACCAAATATACCAATATGTTGAATTTGTTTGTGATCAGATAAATAATCCACAGCGGCTATGACATCCTGCTGCTCGAAAAACCCCATCGACGAAAAAGATCCCGTACTGGCGCCATTATTTCTTAAATCAAACGCGAGAATATTTAGCCCCGCTTGGTGGAGAGCCCTAAACCACCGCATACCCTCATGGCGATCGGCACCATGACCATGCACAAAGATGACCGCCTTGGTCGTGTGTTTTGAAGGTATATACCAACCACTCAAATGTTCGCCATCAACAGACTGAAAGGAAATATCTTCGAATGGCATTGATAACTGCGAGGGGTCGCCACAGTAAATAAAATGCTCTTCACTGCAACTATAAGAGGGATACATAACACTCGATGACAATAGCCAAGCTAACACGATAAGTCCCAGACCGAGCAATCCGGTAAACCCGACAATGATGGAAATTATTTTTTTGCTCTTATGGCCCAAAGTAGCTTC
>CBFHVP010000060.1:0-10366 GCA_965659315.1 uncultured Porticoccaceae bacterium
TTCGAGCCACCGGTCTCAACACCAATCTCCCGCAGCACCTTGATCGAGGCGTTGCGCATAATTTGATATTCTTTATCGGTTAATGTTTGCGCTGGTGCAACCGTAATTGAATCTCCTGTATGGATACCCATTGGGTCGAGGTTCTCAATAGAACAGACAATAATGCAGTTATCTTTACGATCCCGCACCACTTCCATTTCAAATTCTTTCCAACCAATCAGTGACTCATCAATAAGCAATTCATTGGTAGGCGACAAATCCAAACCACGACGGCAGATTTCTTCAAACTCTTCACGGTTATAGGCAATACCACCACCGGACCCTCCCATAGTAAATGAGGGGCGAATAATACAGGGAAAACCAAAGCGGTCAGCCACCTGATAGGCTTCCTCTAAGCTGTGAGCAATGCCTGAATTAGGCGTATCCAGATCGATCGCCTTCATCGCCTTATCAAAGCGTTCGCGATCTTCCGCCTTATCGATTGCATCGGCATTGGCGCCAATCATCTCAACACCAAATTTCTCCAGCACCCCCTGTTTAGCAAGGTCCAGGGCACAGTTCAGTGCGGTTTGGCCGCCCATGGTAGGCAACAGCGCGTCTGGGCGTTCGTCTTCAATAATCTTTGCTACCGTGCGCCATTCCACCGGCTCAATGTAGGTAGCATCGGCCATCGCTGGATCAGTCATAATAGTGGCGGGATTGGAGTTAACCAATATAACTCTAAACCCCTCCTCACGCAGTGCTTTACAGGCTTGTGCGCCAGAGTAATCAAATTCGCAAGCCTGCCCGATAATAATCGGCCCCGCCCCGAGTATAAGAATACTTTTTAAATCTGTTCTTTTTGGCATAGAGAGTTAACCGCGCTGTTCCATTAATTCTATAAAATGATCAAATAACGATGCTGCATCATGGGGTCCCGGACTGGCTTCAGGATGACCCTGAAAACTAAAGGCCGGCTTATCTGTCCGATGGATGCCCTGCAGCGAGCCATCGAATAATGATCGGTGGGTGGCGCGCAAACAACTCGGTAGACCCTCCTCCTCAACAGCAAAACCATGGTTCTGACTGGTAATCATGACAATATTATTATCAATATCTTCCACTGGATGATTAGCGCCATGATGACCAAATTTCATTTTGGTGGTTTTTGCTCCCGAGGCCAGAGCTAATAACTGATGCCCCAAACAAATACCAAATACTGGGATCTCAGTGTCTAGGATCTCTGTAATCGCTTGAATAGCATAGTCGCATGGCTCTGGGTCGCCCGGACCATTAGACAGGAATACACCGTCCGGCTTCATTGCTAACACTTCTGATGCAGGCGTTTGCGCAGGGACCACGGTAAGATCACAGTCGCGATCCACCAGCATACGCAATATATTGCGCTTAACACCGTAATCGTAGGCAACGACTTTGTATTTACCGCCCACAGAGGATCGATGACCTAACCCCAGTGCCCAGCTGTGTTCGCCCCACAGGTAACTGCTAGCGGTCGTCACCTCTTTGGCCAAATCCATACCTTTAAGGCCAGCAAACCCGCGCGCCGCGCTGAGTGCAGCCTCATCATCAATATCACCCGCCATAATACAGCCGCTCTGTGCGCCAGTATCACGCAATATACGGGTGAGTTTACGTGTATCAATATCCGCAATACCGAGGATATTCTTTTCCTTTAAATAATCATCAAGGTTTTGCTCGCTGCGAAAATTAGACGCCAGCAGAGGCAGGTCACGGATAACCAAGCCAGCAGCCCAAATCTGCTCAGATTCTTCATCTTCTTTATTAACCCCGACATTGCCTATATGAGGATAGGTCAGCGTGACAATCTGACGAGCGTAAGAAGGATCAGTAAGAATTTCCTGATACCCTGTAAGAGCAGTGTTAAAAACGACTTCACCAACAGAAGAACCCTCTGCGCCGATGGCAGTTCCTCTAAAAATTGTTCCGTCTGCGAGCGCAAGCACGGCTTCCCGGTGGGTGTGGGAATTCACGCAACCTCCTTATCGGTCACATAGACCTAGAGTAAGATAAACCCGAAATACGCATCAGACATGTGCAAAAAAACGAGATGAAACTCGTCGTCTCATCTCGTTTAATTAAATATATTCTGTGCTCTAACCTCTCGGAACGAGACCGCTGTTAATGTCGCGGTGTTAGAACAGTATTGTATGGAAGGGTGGCGATGTTGTCTATCTCTGTCAGCGATAAAATCACCCTTTTCAGCGTCTTTTACTTTAGTTGGCTAGCGCAGCCCAAGCACATCCTGCATATCAAACAATCCCGACTCCCTGGTCGCCAACCATTTCGCCGCGCGTACAGCACCTCGAGCAAAGGCCATACGGCTAGACGCTTTATGGGTGATCTCGATGCGCTCACCTTCAGCGGCAAATAATACCGTATGATCGCCAACAATATCGCCCGCGCGAACGGTAGCGAAGCCGATAGTCTGCCTATCACGGGCACCTGTTTGCCCCTCACGGCCATAGACGGCAACATCTTTAAGATCGCGCCCCAAAGCACTGGCAACAGACTCGCCAAGCGATAGCGCGGTACCTGAAGGCGCATCGATTTTATGACGATGGTGAGCCTCGGAAATTTCGATATCCACTTCATCACCCAATACTGAGGCGGCAAGCTCAGCGAGCTTAAAGCAGAGATTAACCCCAGTGGCGTAGTTCGATGCCATACAGATCGCATTAGTTTGACTCGCCATCTGCACCTGCTGCAATTGATTATCGTCGAGACCTGTAGTGCCAATAACCATCTTTTTGCCATGCTCTAAGCAAAACGCGGCATTGGCCGCCGTCACGGCGGGAATACTAAAATCGATCAACACATCAAAGTCATCCGCCACATCATGCAGGGACGCTACTACTTGAATATTATTGCGGCCAATACCGGCCAATTCGCCGGCATCTGCACCGATTAATGAGCTATCAGGGTGCTCTAGTGCGGCGCTAAGATCAGCCCCTTCGGTAGCGGCAATAGCCTCAATAAGCGTCTTGCCCATACGCCCAGCGGCACCGATGACTGCGATATTACTCATGGTTTTGCTCCTCAAATTCCTCATAGCCCATAGAGTAACGCTAACCCGTCAGATTATCGAAGAATTTTTTTACGCCATCGAACCAGCTAGTAGTCCGCGGTGAATGTTTACTTTTGCCGGCCAAACTCTCATCAAACTGCTCTAAGAACCCTCGCTGCTCCGCACTTAGATTAACTGGGGTCTCCAGTACCACACGGCAGAGTAGATCCCCCGTAGCACCACCGCGAACTGGCGCTACACCTTTTCCACGCAAGCGAAACAACTTACCGCTCTGTGTTTCAGCGGGCACTTTTAATTTCACCTTACCCGACAAGGTTGGCACTTCAAGTTCACCGCCGAGAGCAGCCTGGGCAAAGCTAATAGGCACTTCACAGTGCAAGTTAGCATCATCACGGACAAAAATAGCATGCTCACGCACATGCATCTGCACATAGAGGTCACCCGCCGGTCCACCCTGAGGCCCCGCCTCACCCTTGCCTGCTAACCGAATTCGATCACCCGTATCAACACCAGCTGGAATCTTGACCGACAGCGTCTTACGTTCTTCCCGCACACCCTGACCATGGCAATCTCCACAGGGGTCAGAAATTATTTGACCGCGACCGCGACATTGTGGACAGGTTTGCTGAACGGAGAAGAAGCCCTGAGACATGCGCACCTGACCAGTACCGCCACAGGTACCGCAGGTCACTGGCGACGACCCTTTGCGCGCACCAGAACCATCGCAGGTATCACAGTGGACCATGGTTGGCACATCAATTTGCACCGTTTTACCCTTGACCGCATCTTCTAAATCTAGCTGTAGATCGTAACGCAAATCTGAGCCGCGGGCCGGCCCACTGCGACCACGACCACCGCCACCACCACCACCAAAAATATCACCAAAAACGTCGCCAAAGACATCACTGAAGCCAGCGCCGCCGCCACCAAAGCCACCAGCACCGGCATTGCCATCTACCCCTGCATGACCAAAGCGATCATAGGCTGATTTCTTTTCCTGATCACCGAGAATCTCGTAGGCTTCTTGCGCTTCTTTAAACTTTTCCTCAGCATCCTTACTGTCTGGATTGCGGTCGGGGTGATATTTCATCGCAATACGACGAAATGCCTTTTTAATATCCGCATCGGATGCACCTTTCTCTACACCCAGTACTTCGTAATAATCACGCTTGGCCATAAGCTATCTTTTGTCCTAACTATCGCTGAAATGATTAGGCGCGGAACTCTGTCCGCGCCTAATTAAGATCGAGAAAATATCAGAGACTTACTTCTCTTCTTTAGTCTCTTCCTCTTGTTTTACTTCTTCAAACTCGGCATCCATGGCATCTTCACCAGCTGGTTGCTCGCCCGCTTCAGCCTGTGCTGCTTCAGCTTGCTCAGCATACATCTTCTGAGCTAGACCAGACGAGGCCTCAGACAGTACTTTAGCCGCTTCATCGATCGCTTCTTTATCATCGCCTTGGACAGCCTCTTCAACTTTAGCAATCGCAGCTTCAATAGCTGTTTTTTCCTCGTCGGTTGCCTTATCACCAGCTTCCTCAATGGTCTTTTTGGCAGCATGGGCCAAACCATCAGCGGTATTTCGCGCTTGCACCAGTTCTTCAAACTTCTGATCTTCAGCGGCATTAGCTTCAGCATCCTTAACCATTGCGTCGATTTCATCATCAGACAGACCAGATGAGGCTTTAATCACGATGGACTGCTCTTTACCGGTGGCCTTGTCCTGAGCACTCACATTCAGAATACCATTGGCATCAATATCAAAGGTCACCTCAATCTGAGGCATCCCGCGGGGTGCAGGCGGAATATCCGCCAAATCAAAACGACCAAGCGACTTATTGCCTGTAGCCTGCTTGCGCTCACCCTGAACCACATGGATGGTTACTGCCGTCTGATTATCATCAGCGGTTGAGAAAATTTGTGATTTCTTGGTCGGAATCGTGGTGTTTTTCTCAATCACCGGTGTAGCAACACCACCCATGGTTTCGATACCAAGGCTTAAGGGAGTAACATCCAGTAGTAGAACATCAGTGACATCACCAGCTAATACTGCACCCTGTAAAGCTGCACCCACGGCAACCGCTTCATCAGGGTTTACATCTTTACGTGGCTCCTTGCCAAAAAATGCAGTTACCTTCTCCTGCACTAAAGGCATACGTGTCTGACCACCCACTAAAATAATCTCGTCAATTTCAGAGGTAGACTTACCGGCATCTTTAAGAGCAACTTTTAGCGGCGCCAATGAACGCTCCACTAAATCTTCCACCAATGACTCTAGCTTGGCACGCGTTAGCTTAACCACTAAGTGCTTAGGTCCAGTGGCGTCTGCAGTAATATAAGGTAGATTCACTTCGGTCTGAGCACTCGATGACAATTCGATCTTGGCCTTTTCTGCCGCTTCTTTAAGACGCTGCATAGCCAGAGGGTCACCGTGGATATCAATACCGCTGTCGGCTTTAAACTCAGCTGACAAATACTCAATCAAGCGCATATCGAAATCTTCACCGCCTAAGAAAGTATCACCATTGGTGGCCAACACTTCAAACTGCTTCTCACCATCGACATCAGCGATTTCAATGATTGAGATATCAAAGGTACCACCACCTAAATCGTAAACAGCCACTACGCTGTCACCATCAGTTTTGTCGATACCATAGGCCAATGCCGCCGCTGTGGGCTCATTGATAATTCGCTTAACGTCTAGGCCTGCAATACGACCAGCGTCTTTGGTCGCCTGACGCTGAGAGTCGTTAAAATAGGCTGGAACCGTAATTACGGCCTCTGCAACCGACTCGCCCAGATAGTCCTCAGCAGTCTTCTTCATTTTCTTAAGTACTTCAGCGGAAATCTGCGGCGCAGCTTTACTATCGCCTTTGATTTCTACCCAAGCATCACCATTGTCTGCCTTGACGATTTTGTAGGGCACCATTTTGATATCTTTTTGCACGACATCATCTTCAAAGCGCCGACCAATCAAGCGCTTAACCGCGTAGACTGTGTTGTGCGGGTTAGTCACTGCCTGACGTTTGGCTGACTGGCCAACTAAGGTTTCACCATCCTCAGTGAAGGCAACAACAGACGGTGTGGTTCTAGCACCCTCTGCGTTCTCTATAACTTTGGGTTTATCGCCTTCGAGCACGGCCACACAGGAGTTGGTCGTTCCCAAATCTATTCCGATAATCTTGCCCATTTTTTAACTCTCCGTAACTTGTCTGTAGATAGTAATTTGCTTGTCTTGTATGTGGGTGCGATCTCAAAAAAATCAAGGGCCACACCCTGTAATTGCCAATTTTTTACGCCTGAGAGACCACCACCATCGCGGGTCTCACCAAACGGCCATTGAGGGTATAACCCTTCTGGAACACATCCATCACAGTATTGGGCTCCAAATCTGGGTTTGGCACCATACTCACTGCCTGATGCAGGTCTGCATCGAATGGTTGCCCGGCCGGATCTATGGCTTCAATCTTGTGGCGAGATAGCACTTCCATAAACGATTTCAACGTTAACTCGAGCCCTTCAGACACAGCTTTCTGCGCCTCGTCCGCGCTATCAATGGTGGCCAGAGCACGCTCAAGATTGTCGACCACAGGCAATAGATCCGAGGTAAATTTATCCAGCGCGTATTTGTGCGCATTTTCCACATCTCGCTCGGCACGGCGCCGCACATTCTGCATTTCTGCTTGTACGCGCAATACTTGGTCTTTGGCACTGGCAACCTGCTCAAGTAACTGTTCAGACACAGGCTGCTGCTCTTCACTGGACTCTATTTCATCGAGTAATTCAGCTTCAATCTCTGCATTAACTTGATCCTTATCAGAAACGGCATCTGTGTCGGTGCCATCCTGTTGATCGGGGGTGGTTTTTTCATCATTATTGGTTTCGTCTGCCACGCCAACTCCTTACTGTTTAGCCATTGGATTGACCCATAGGGTCGTATAAATTTCATTGCAGAGAGATATGGGGGCAAACTTATCAGTTTCAAGCGATTGCGTAACTGCAATCTGTTCTGTATAAACCTAGGGTAAATGACTGGTGACTAAAAACATTGCTGCTATCTATCAATATCAATAACTATACGCTGGTAGAAACACTGGAAATCGAGTTTTCCAGTGGCACTACTGCCATAACGGGAGAAACCGGTGCTGGTAAATCGCTGGTGCTCGATGCACTGGGTATGGCGCTGGGCGATCGCGCCGATACTGGCACTATCCGGCATGGTAAAGACCGTGCAGAAATCACAGCCACCTATGATATTCAGGATCTTAAAGATGCCAATCAATGGCTGGAAAACAACGATTTTAGTGCTGATGACCAATGCATTCTGCGTCGTATCTACACAGTGGAGGGGCGCTCACGGGGCTATATCAATGGTCAAAGTTGCACTATGCAGCAGCTGCAACAACTGGGCGAAATACTCACGGATATTCATAGCCAACATGAACACCAATCTCTGCTGCGCCGCGAGACTCACCGCACTTTGTTAGATGATTACTGTAATGCCACCGATCTGGCTAGTCAGGTCAGTGAAGACTATCGTGCATGGTACGCAACACATAAAAAACTCAGTGATCTGATGACGCGCTCTGATGAATTGGTAGCTCGCAAAGATTTACTCAGCTTTCAGGTTAACGAGCTTCAACAGCTAGATCTTGACCCCAGTTCACTCAGTACATTAGAAATTGAGCAGCAGACTCTAGCTAATGCCGAGCAGATTATGCAGGAAAGTCAGAGCGTTTTAGCCATCTGCGACCAAAATGAGGGCTTTAACGTTCGAGACGGTCTCAACCGCGCTTTATCAACGCTGGCAAGCTTAAAACATAAACCCCAAGCGCTGACCAATGCTGAGGAACTATTGCAAAGTGGATTAATTCAAATTGAAGAGGCGACTCGTGAAATTGAGAGTCATATTGATCGCTTTGAGGCTGACCCTCAACGGCTACAACAAGTAGAAGAACAACTGGCGGCAATTTTCCAACTCGCGCGCAAACACCGAGTCAATGCAGATCAATTGGCTGAAACGCTAACTGTTTTGGAGACTGAACTACAAACTCTGCAAGATGGTGGTGAGAGTATTGAAGCCCTGCAACAGCAATTAAGCCAGCTGGCGTCTGTGTACCAAATCTCTGCGCAGAAATTGAGCGCTATTCGCAAGCAAGGGGCGCAAGCTATGGCCGCGGAAATTAATCAACAATTACAAAAACTCAGTATGGAAGGGGCGGAATTAATGGTGCAACTCCGCCCTGTTGCTGCAGACGAGTATCGAGCCAATGGCCTCGAAGACGTTGAATTTGTTATCGCTACTAATCCCGGCCAACCACATAAACCACTGGCTAAGATCGCCTCTGGCGGTGAACTATCCCGTGTTAGTCTCGCTATTCAGGTGGTGGCCGCTAGCCATTCTAAAATCCCCACGTTGGTATTTGATGAGGTGGATGTTGGCATTGGCGGCAGTACCGCTGATATTGTTGGACAATTACTCAAAACCTTAGGCGATCGTGGCCAGGTTATCAGTGTAACCCACCAACCACAGGTAGCCGCGCATGCCCATCACCATTATCGCGCCAGTAAAATTATCGAGGCCAATAGTGCGGAGTCGCTTATGGTTGCCTTGGATCGGCAACAGCGCGTGGATGAACTCGCGCGTATGCTGGGCGGTGCACAAGTAACCGATCAAACGCTTTCCCATGCTTCTGAGTTGCTTTCGCTGGCATCATCCTAGCAACAGTTCACTATTGATACCGGTCTAGTGCTAGCGCCTGACTATACAGCAGACAAAAAAAATCCCCGTCTGCCAAAGCAAGCGGGGATTTTTTATCAGACTGCCAATCAGGCTTCTGGCGCCTGTTCTTCAGTTGACTCTGAGGCCGTAGGAGCCTCTGGGGCAGTGCCCTCTTCCAACTGAGCTTCCTTTATCGACAGTTTTACTCGGCCGCGATTGTCAATTTCCAATACCTTAACGCGCACGTCTTGACCTTCGCTAAGATAATCAGTCACTTTAGCAACACGCTCTTGAGCGATCTGGCTAATATGGACTAGACCATCTGTACCGGGCATAAAGTTAACAAAGGCACCAAAGTCTACAATACGTACAACTTTGCCGTCATAGATAGTGCCCGGCTCTGGATCAGCCACAATCGCAGTGATTGCATCCATTGCCGATTGCAGGCCATCATTGTCTTCTGAGTAGATCTTAACTGCGCCATCATCAGTGATATCGATAGTTGAATTATGCTCCTCACAGAGTGAGCGGATGGTTGCACCGCCCTTACCTATTACATCGCGAATCTTATCTGGGTCAATTTGCATAGTACCCATGCGCGGTGCAGACTCTGCAACCTCATCGCGGCCTTTAGCAATCACTTTATTCATCTCGCCAAGAATATGCAGACGCGCTTCTAAGGCCTGCTCTAGAGCGATTTCCATAATCTCTTCAGTGATTCCTTCAATTTTGATATCCATCTGCAACGCAGTGATACCTGCAGCCGTACCGGCCACTTTAAAGTCCATATCACCGAGATGATCTTCGTCACCAAGGATATCAGTCAATACCGCGTAGCCCTCGTCTTCTTTAACTAGACCCATAGCAATACCAGCTACAGGTGCTTTTAGCGGCACACCGGCATCCATCAAGGCTAGACTTGAACCACATACCGAAGCCATTGAGCTAGAACCGTTAGACTCGGTAATCTCTGATACTACGCGCATGGCATAGGGGAAATCGTCTTGAGAAGGCAACACGGCATTAATACCGCGGCGGGCTAAACGACCATGGCCTACCTCACGTCGACTGGTAAAACCAAGACGCCCACATTCACCTACCGAGTAGGGAGGAAAGTTATAGTGCAACATAAAAGGATCATCTTTGCGCCCTTCTAGTGCATCAATCATCTGTGCGTCACGAGTTGAACCCAGAGTAGCGGCGACAATGGCCTGCGTTTCACCTCGGGTGAACAATGAAGAACCATGCACTTTATCGAGAATACCTACCTCTACATTAATGGCACGAACTTTTTTAGTGTCTCGCCCATCGATACGAGGCTCACCGCGAATAATTCGGCCACGAACGATATTTTTCTCAAGCTTTTTGAATGCATCTTTAATATCTTCTTCGGAGTGACCATCGTCAGTGGCTAAAGCTTCAGTAGCACGATCACGAAGCGCATTCACGGAGCTCACACGCTCCTGTTTATCAACGACTTGATAGGCCGCATCAAGATCCGCGCCAACAGCACCTTTAAGTGCGTCTTTCAGTGCAACATCTTCTTCCTCTGCCTGCCAATCCCAGCGTGGCTTACCCGCTTCAGCAGCCAGTTCTTC
>CBFHVP010000061.1:0-10014 GCA_965659315.1 uncultured Porticoccaceae bacterium
TAGTTGGAATCTCGTTAAGAGTACGTACCAACTTAGTCACCGGAGCCAATGTGACGCTAGCCAGCATACCCAGAGCCTGATCTCGGGTTGGTAGCTTGGCGAGTACATCAATTTGGCTTTTATCTAGCAGTTGACCACTGACTGACAGCGCTTTTACCTCAAATTCCTCGTTATCTTTCGCGAAGTCTTTGAATAAGCGCGCTGCTGCACCTGGGTCTTCCATAGAGAAGGCGAACAATGACGGACCGACCAAAACTTCTTCTACGCATGCGTAGTCTGTTTCGGCAAATGCTCGTTTTGCCAGGGTGTTGCGGACAACGCGCAATTGCACGTTCTCAGCGCGAGCCTTGGCACGCAGAGCATTCATATCGGTTACGTCAACGCCACGGGCGTCAGCGATCACCAGGCTTAATGCCTGGGCGGCTGTCTCGTTTACTTCAGCAACAATTGCTTTCTTGTCATCGAGATTCAATGCCACGATAAATCTCCTCGATTTACCTGAGTTACAGTCGAAAAAATACTTCGACCACTTAGGTGAATATTTTCCAGTAACATTCTCTGGAATGGGTTCACCGCCTGCGTAGGTGCGTCTTCAGCTATACCAACCTAGGACTCATTAAACCCTTGCGGGTACCTACGGTCTTTAACGGCCCAAGCTTATTTAAACACTCGGACCCCAAAGCCTTTTATGCAGCCTATGGCTGCCGATTGATTAGGCGCTCAAAGAGGCCTGATCAATTTGTAATCCTGGGCCCATTGTCGAAGATACGGTGATCTTCTTTATATAGACGCCCTTGGCTGATGCCGGCTTGGCCTTTGCCAAGTCTGCCATCAACGCTTCAAGATTTTGCTGTAGTGCTGTGGCTTCAAATGCGATCACACCAATACCACCATGCACAATGCCGTTCTTATCGGCACGGAAACGTACCTGGCCGGCTTTGGCATTCTTAACTGCTGCGGCAACATCAGGTGTCACGGTGCCAGACTTGGGGTTTGGCATCAGACCGCGAGGACCTAACACTTTACCTAGTAGCCCAACAACTCGCATGGCATCTGGCGCGGCAATAACAACATCAAAATCCATATTGCCGCCTTTGATTTCTTCCGCCAACTCGTCCATGCCCACTAGCTCAGCACCAGCAGCTTTTGCTGCTTCAGCCGCATCGCCTTGGGCAAATACGCAAACGCGCACATCTTTACCAGAGCCGTTTGGCAACGTAGTGGCACCACGAACAATTTGGTCAGATTTGCGAGGGTCAATACCTAGGTTAATGGATACATCAACCGTTTCATTAAACTTAACGGTGGAAAGTTCTTTCAGCAGATCAAATGCCTCATTTACTGAGTAGAGTTTACCTTCTTCAACTTTCTCGTTAATCGCTCGACGGCGCTTCGATAACTTGGCCATTTACACGCCCTCCGTTTCAATACCCATTGACCGAGCGGAGCCGGCTATGGTTCGCACTGCAGCGTCCATATCGGCAGCGGTCAGATCGGGTTCTTTGGTTTTAACGATTTCTTCTAGCTGAGCACGGGTAACACTACCCACTTTCTCAGTGTTGGGACGGCCAGAACCGCTTTTCAAACCGGCAGCTTTTTTCAGCAAGTAAGAGGCAGGCGGCGTCTTCATATCAAAGGTAAAGCTACGGTCACCATAGACAGTAATCACTACTGGCACTGGCGCACCCTGCTCAATACCCTGAGTTTGCGCGTTAAAACCTTTACAGAATTCCATAATATTGACACCGTGCTGACCCAGTGCAGGACCTACAGGTGGACTTGGATTGGCCTGACCGGCAGGCACTTGCAGCTTGATATAAGCTGATACTTTTTTAGCCATTTTACTTCTCCTTCAATGGGTATTAGCGCCTCCAGATAGCTACCTTTTACGGCCGCAATCCTTCAGTGGCTCCCCGATAGATCAACGGAATTGTCGACCTATCAAAATACTGATCAGGCTTTCTCTACCTGAGTGAACTCTAGCTCAACTGGCGTTGACCGACCAAAGATCGATACAGCAACACGCAGTTTGCTTTTTTCATAATTAACTTCTTCAACCGTGCCATTAAAGTCGTTGAAAGGCCCATCGGTAACACGCACCATTTCTCCAGGCTCAAACATGGTCTTAGGCCGCGGGGTTTCTTCTGAATCGTGCACCCGTTGCAGGATCAAATCCGCTTCTTTATCTGTGATTGGTGCAGGCTTGTCTGCTTTACCGCCGATAAAGCCCATGACACGAGGCGTCTCTTTAATAAGATGCCAAGTTTCATCATCCAGATCCATTTGCACCAATACATAACCAGGGAAAAACATACGCTCACTGGTACGCTTTTGCCCGCTTCTCATTTCAACAACCTCTTCGGTCGGCACCAAAATCTCACCAAACCTATCTTGCAATCCATGTAACTGCACGCGATCCTGAATCGCCAAGGCTACTTTCTTCTCATAGCCCGAGTAAGCATGTACTACATACCAACGCATCGACATGCTGCTCTCCTAACCCATTATCAAAGATGCGGCCCAACTCAACAGGGAATCAATACCCCATAGAATTAACGCCATCAATAAAATAACCGCAACAACAATTAATGTTGTCTGGTTGCGCTCTTGTTTGGTCGGCCAAACAACCTTACGCCACTCTATCCGAGCACCATAGGCAAGCTCTAACACAGCAGCACCTTTCGCCGTATTAACTGCAATAAGTCCAGCAAAAACCAATGCCAAAAGCAGACCGATCACTCGATAAAGAATAGGCTCGGCAGAGAAATACTGGTTTGCGTAAATAGCACCAGCTATCGTCAGCCCTATGACAAGCCACTTCAACCCATCCAATCGATATTGCTTTTCTTCTGTTGCAACGGTCATGAAATTTCCCAAACTTAAGTAAGTGGCAGGCCAGGAGGGACTCGAACCCCCAACAGCCGGTTTTGGAGACCGGTGCTCTACCAATTGAACTACTGGCCTACAGTAACGGTTATTTGTTTCCCTATCTGACAGCTAAGCCGAGACATCAAGATGCCTCGGCTTTGCGTTTCAGACGATGCTAAATTATTACTCGATAATTTTCGCTACAACACCAGCGCCTACTGTACGGCCGCCTTCACGGATCGCAAAGCGCAGACCCTCTTCCATCGCAATCGGATGAATCAGTGTCACTTCCATCTGTACGTTATCGCCAGGCATTACCATCTCTGTACCTGCAGGCAGTTCACAGGCGCCTGTAACGTCGGTTGTACGGAAGTAAAACTGTGGACGATAGCCTTTAAAGAATGGCGTATGACGACCACCTTCATCTTTCGATAGCACATACACCTCTGAGGTGAACTTGGTGTGCGGCTTAACAGTGCCTACATGGGCCAGTACCTGACCACGCTGAACTTCTTCGCGCTTGGTACCACGCAACAGAATACCGCAGTTCTCGCCCGCGCGACCTTCGTCTAGCAACTTGCGGAACATCTCTACACCAGTACAGGTAGTCTTCGCTGTATCGGCAATACCAACGATCTCAATCTCTTCGCCCACTTTAATCACACCGCGCTCTACGCGGCCTGTCACTACTGTACCGCGACCAGCAATTGAGAAGACGTCTTCAATTGGCATCAGGAATGGTTGATCAACTGCACGTACTGGCTCTGGAATATAAGAATCTAATGCTTCTACTAGCTTCTTAACCGCTGTCGTACCCAACTCGTTGTCGTCTTTTCCTTCCAGCGCCATTAACGCTGAGCCAACAATGATTGGTGTGTCGTCTCCGGGGAACTCGTAAAGATCAAGCAGCTCACGCAGCTCCATCTCAACCAGTTCGAGCATTTCTGTGTACTCTTCTGAACCTACGCCGCCACAGTCTTCTGCTAGCAGGTCTGCTTTATTCAAAAACACTAGAACGTAAGGTACGCCAACCTGACGTGACAGCAAGATATGCTCACGTGTCTGTGGCATCGGTCCATCTGTCGCTCCACATACCAGGATAGCACCGTCCATCTGTGCCGCTCCGGTAATCATATTCTTTACATAGTCCGCGTGACCGGGGCAGTCTACGTGGGCGTAGTGGCGTATCGTTGAATCGTATTCTACGTGCGCTGTAGAAATGGTAATTCCGCGCTCTCGCTCTTCTGGTGCGTTGTCAATTTGGTCGAAGGCTTTCATTTCACCACCGTACACTTCTGCACACACTCGGGTCATCGCAGCCGTCAACGTCGTTTTACCGTGGTCAACGTGACCAATGGTGCCTACGTTTACGTGCGGCTTACTTCTTTCAAACTTTTCTTTTGCCATCTCAGCATCTCCAGCAGACGTTTTTCTTTTATAAGCTTAAATTCGATCGCGCTTCTATTCCATTCGATATGGGTCAGTACGCAAGGGACGCCATCTTATACTGCGTTTGCGCAGAGTCAACGGCATTTGCGTCGAAAAGCGCTTTTTTTTGCGCTTTTTTTGTTATTTTCTTGGTAAATCACTGCATTTTCGGCCGAAACGGCAGTTATCTTCGATAGTTTGCTAAAAAAGCATCTATTTCAGCGTATTTTTACTCTGAAGTAGACAGATTATCCTGTATACTCGCGCGCGTTTTTAGTCCCTAGAATCCGGGATCGCAAGATTACAGTGAAAACTGAACTTTATAACCGAATATAAACGAGTAGACCAATGACAGATTTATCTCATTACAGAAATATTGGTATTTTCGCCCACGTTGATGCGGGCAAGACCACCACCACGGAACGAATTCTTAAACTCACTGGTAAGATCCACAAAACTGGTGAGGTACACGATGGCGCCGCAACAACCGATTTTATGGAGCAGGAGCAGGAGCGTGGCATCACCATTCAGTCTGCAGCGACAACCTGTTATTGGCGTGATCACCGCTTTAATATTATTGATACCCCGGGGCACGTTGACTTTACGGTAGAAGTTTATCGTTCTCTAAAGGTATTGGATGGCGGCGTTGGGGTTTTCTGTGGTTCCGGTGGTGTTGAACCGCAATCAGAGACTAACTGGCGCTATGCCAATGAATCTGAAGTTGCGCGGATCATCTTTGTTAACAAACTTGATCGTATGGGCGCCGACTTCTTGCGCGTGGTCGACCAGGTTAAAAATGTGCTTGGTGCTAATCCATTGGTGATGTGTCTTCCTATCGGCATTGAAGACGATTTCATTGGCTTGGTTGATCTGCTCGAGCGCAAAGCCTATGTGTGGGATGATTCTGGCCTTCCTGAAAACTACGAGATAGTAGATATCCCTGCAGATATGGTCGATAAAGTTGAACAATATCGTGAACAGATGATTGAAACTGCGCTAGAACAAGACGACGATCTGTTGATGGCATATATGGAAGGTGAAGAGCCGTCGATTGAAGATGTAAAACGCTGCATCCGTAAAGGCACGATCGCGCTAGACTTTTTCCCTACCTACTGTGGTTCGGCCTTTAAGAACAAAGGTGTTCAGATGGTGTTGGACGCAGTCGTTGATTACCTTCCTTGCCCCACAGATGTTGAGCCACAGCCACTGACCGATGAAAAAGGTGAAGAGACCGGCGAGTTTGCGGTTGTCTCCACTGATGAGTCTCTGAAGGCACTGGCATTTAAAATTATGGATGACCGCTTCGGTGCCCTGACCTTTGTCCGTATCTACTCTGGGGTGCTGGAGAAAGGCACTACTATCCTTAACGCCTATACGGGCAAGACTGAACGTATTGGCCGTATGGTTGAGATGCATGCCGACGATCGCAATGAAATCGACCGCGCCCAAGCTGGTGATATTATTGCTATTGTGGGTATGAAGAATGTGCAAACTGGTCACACGCTTTGTGATGTTAAACATCCTGTCACACTTGAGCCAATGATTTTCCCCGAGCCTGTTATCTCGATCGCTGTTAAGCCTAAAGATAAAGGCGGCTCCGAAAAGATGGGTGTTGCTATTGGTAAAATGATTGCGGAAGACCCTTCTTTCCGCGTTGAAACTGACGAAGATTCCGGTGAAACCATCCTCAAAGGAATGGGCGAGCTACATCTCGATATTAAAGTCGATATCCTTAACCGCACCTATGGTGTTGACTTGATTGTTGGCCAGCCACAGGTCGCTTACCGCGAAACAATTACCACTCCTTGTGAAGACAGCTACACCCACAAGAAGCAGTCTGGGGGTTCCGGTCAGTTTGGTAAGATCGACTATCGCATCAAACCTGGTGAACCTGGCTCTGGCTTTGTGTTCTCTTCAAGCGTGGTTGGCGGCAATGTTCCTAAGGAATTCTTCCCAGCTATTGAGAAAGGCTTTAAAGGAATGATGGAAGAGGGCCCGCTGGCCGGATACCCTGTTCTGGATGTGGAGATTGAACTATATGATGGTGGTTTCCACGCCGTTGACTCCTCTGCGGTGGCATTTGAAATTGCCGCCAAAGGCGCTTTCCGTCAATCTATGCCAAAAGCTGGGCCACAGATCATTGAACCCATTATGAAGGTAGATGTATTTACCCCAGAAGATCATGTGGGTGATGTTATTGGTGATTTGAACCGCCGCCGTGGCATGATCAAAGATCAGGAAGCGGGTGTAACTGGTGTGCGTATTAAAGCGGATGTGCCATTGTCAGAAATGTTTGGCTATATCGGCCATTTGCGTACCATGACGTCGGGCCGCGGTCAGTTTTCTATGGAGTTCGCTCACTACATGCCTTGTCCACAAAATATTGCTAGTGATGTTATTGAGGCAGCCAAGGAACTTAAAGAAGCAAAGTAATAGGCTTCTGGTAAATCAAAAAACCCCGATGGCACTTACCATCGGGGTTTTTTATTGCACTGTTTTGTTATCGCAGTGCTATTTTAACAATTGATTGACGCGCCGAGTGACAATCCAAACGCGGCTAAGCCATATTCTTGGCCATCACTGCTTCGGTGACATTGCGCGGCGCTTCGGCATATTTATCAAATTCCATTGTGAAGGTTGCGCGACCCTGTGTAGCAGAGCGCAAGTCGGTCGCATAACCAAACATTTCCGCCAACGGCACCTCAGCATCCACCACTTTACCCATGGGGCTATCAGCCATGCCGGAGATCATGCCACGACGGCGATTGAGATCGCCTACTACATCACCCATATTCTCTTCTGGCGTAACTACCTCCACCTTCATCATCGGCTCTAGCAATATAGCTCCGCCCGAATCTTTCAATTGCCGCGTGGCCATTGAGCCGGCAATTTTAAACGCCATCTCCGAGGAGTCGACATCATGGAACGAGCCATCATAGAGGGTAGCCTTGATGCCCAATAGAGGGTAACCGGCCAAAATACCGTTTTGCATTTGCTCTTCGATACCTTTGGCTACCGCTGGAATATATTCTTTTGGCACTGAGCCACCAACAATTTCGTTGATAAACTCCAAACCTTCGGCACCAGAATCCTCCGCAGGCTCGAACTTAACCCAGACATGACCATACTGCCCTCGACCACCGGACTGGCGCACAAACTTACCTTCAATCTCGCAAGCATTTTGAATAGTCTCGCGATAAGCCACCTGTGGCTTACCTATATTGGCCTCTACATCAAATTCACGGCGCATGCGATCAACCAAAATATCCAAATGCAACTCACCCATGCCGGAGATAATAGTCTGACCACTCTCCTCATCAGTTTTGACACGGAATGAGGGATCCTCTTGCGCTAGTTTACCCAACGCCACACCCATTTTTTCTTGGTCGGCCTGAGATCGCGGCTCCACTGCCACCGAAATCACCGGCTCGGGGAACTCCATACGCTCGAGTACAATCTTGTCACTCTCGGCGCAGAGGGTATCACCGGTGGTAGTATCTTTAAGACCGATGGCCGCGGCAATATCGCCCGCCAGTACCTGCTTGATTTCTTCGCGACTATTGGAGTGCATCTGCACCATACGGCCAACACGCTCACGCTTTTGCTTTACCGAGTTATAGACCGCCGTGCCACTCTCTAATGTACCGGAATAAACGCGCATAAAGGTTAATGTACCAACGAAAGGGTCAGTGGCAATTTTGAAGGCCAACGCAGCAAACGGCGCATTATCATCGGCACTGCGACTGGCTCTATCACCATTATCCAGATCACCTTCAATGGCTTTGACTTCTGTGGGTGAAGGCAGGTATTCAACCACGGCATCGAGCATTGCCTGCACGCCTTTATTTTTAAACGCCGAGCCGCCTAAGACGGGGACGATCTCATTGGCTAAAGTGCGTATACGCAGGCCCAGTTTGATCTCGTCTTCCGTCAACTGCTCGGTGTCGAGGTATTTCTCCATTAACTCTTCATTAGCTTCTGCAGCGGCCTCAATTAACTGCTCATGCATCTGTGCGCACTCATCGGCGAGATCAGCGGGAATTTCGGCATAGTCAAAAGTCATGCCTTGATCTTGCTCATTCCATAGAATGGCTTTCATTTTGACCAAGTCAACGACGCCTTTAAATTCATCTTCTGCGCCAATAGTCATTTGCAGTGGTACTGGGTCTGCACCCAAACGTTCTTTGAGCTGATTTACCACCATCATATAATCAGCGCCTGCGCGATCCATTTTATTAACAAAGACCATTCTAGGTACTTCATACTTATTCGCTTGACGCCAAACCGTCTCTGTCTGCGGTTGTACACCAGATGACCCACAGAGGACCACCACAGCCCCATCTAGTACCCGCAGCGACCGCTCAACTTCAATGGTAAAGTCCACGTGTCCGGGCGTATCGATAATATTAATACGGTGATCATCGAACTGCGCATCCATCCCTTTCCAAAAGCAAGTGGTAGCGGCGCTGGTAATGGTGATACCGCGCTCCTGTTCCTGCTCCATCCAATCCATGGTGGCGGCACCATCATGTACTTCACCAATTTTGTGGGACATGCCAGTGTAAAAAAGAACGCGCTCGGTAGTGGTGGTCTTGCCTGCATCTACGTGAGCACAAATGCCGATGTTTCTATAACGACTTATGGGTGTCTTGCGTGCCACAATATTTTCCTTTGTCTTAAAACGAAAAAAGGCGGCTATTAAAGCCGCCTTTTCGCGATAGAATCAAATAAAATTTAATTTTATTAGAAACGGAAGTGCGAGAACGCCTTGTTGGCTTCCGCCATACGGTGCACATCTTCACGCTTCTTAACTGCGCCGCCCTTACCTTGAACTGCATCTATCAGTTCTCCGGCAAGTCTCTGAGCCATTGATTTTTCACCACGGCTGCGAGCGTAGTCCACTAGCCAACGCATTGCCAAAGCAGTGCGTCGCGACGGACGAACTTCAACAGGCACCTGATAGGTGGCACCACCCACTCGGCGAGACTTAACCTCCACCATAGGTGCTACATTATCTAGCGCTTCTTCAAACACTTCCACTGGACTCTTTTTTAGGCGCTCTTCGACGAGGTCTAGTGCACCGTATACAATCCGCTCAGCAACAGATTTTTTGCCGCTGACCATAACGTGGTTCATAAACTTTGCTAGCGTGATATTACCAAACTTGGGGTCTGGCAGAATTTCACGTTTCGCTGCTACTCTTCTTCTTGGCATCGTTTTGCCCTTCTCTTCAGGTTGTTTCTAGGGATAGGCCCTAGCCTTACTTGGTTGTATTACCGATATTACGCAATCCGTCTGTCTAGACAGTACTCACCCTTACTTGGGACGCTTAGTACCATACTTAGAACGACGCTGAGTTCGACCGCTTACTCCCGCTGTATCCAAAGTACCACGTACCGTATGGTAGCGAACACCTGGAAGATCTTTTACTCGACCACCACGAATCAATACGACACTGTGCTCTTGCAGGTTGTGGCCTTCACCACCAATGTATGAAGTCACTTCATAACCACTGGTGAGACGCACACGACATACTTTACGCAGTGCAGAGTTTGGCTTCTTGGGAGTAGTCGTGTAAACGCGGGTACAGACACCGCGGCGCTGCGGACAGGCCTGCAATGCGGGTACGTCACTCTTACTTACTTTGCGTTTTCTCGGCTTACGAACCAACTGGTTGATCGTTGCCATGCAATTTTTCTCCAAATTTAAAAAACACCT
>CBFHVP010000061.1:10024-10354 GCA_965659315.1 uncultured Porticoccaceae bacterium
GTGGAAGGTCGTACATTCCTTGAATCTCACGGCGATACCCGCCTTGGGATCCAAAAGGGAGCGGCATTCTAATTACCGCACATCCGGGAGTCAAGCCGGCATTGCTATTACTACCAAGGTAGTGGCACAAATACCGGCAAGTCGCCCTTATTCTTCAGCGAGGTCGGCGCTTAACGCTTCACTCAATGCCGCTTCAACATCCGCGGCAGTCATAGCCATTTCTTCTTCAGCTGCGCGCTCTTGCTTGCGTTGAGCATGGTACGCGAGACCGGTACCAGCAGGAATCAAGCGACCTACAACGACGTTCTCTTTCAAGCCTCGCAGTGGATC
>CBFHVP010000062.1:0-5198 GCA_965659315.1 uncultured Porticoccaceae bacterium
TTGAATAGTTTTGGGGCCTCGAGGCGGCTTATCCAGCTGTAGCGC
Organism: uncultured Porticoccaceae bacterium; assembly: GCA_965659315.1. Classification (GTDB taxonomy): domain Bacteria; phylum Pseudomonadota; class Gammaproteobacteria; order Pseudomonadales; family Porticoccaceae; genus HTCC2207. The sequence continues at coordinate 46 of CBFHVP010000062.1, forward strand.
AAGGCTATCGAAAAGACCATTGCGCGGTGTCGGGATTTGCAGCACCCGCACATAGTAAAACGCGCGTTGTGCCGGATCAAAATCAGGGTCGCTCCAGCGACTAGCAAACTCGGCTTGACCAATACTGTTGGTATAGCGGGCAGTTTGTACATCTACCGTATTACCCACCGGTGGTAACTTGCCATTGGCATCGGGCTGTCGCTCACCGGACCAGTCGATATCGTAAACAGTTTCAAACTGTTCACCCGCAGTATTGACCCAACCCTTAACCATCTGCACACGATCGAGGTTGGCACCCAACGGATCTTTTACTGCGCGAACAATAAATTGCGGTGCCTGCGCCGCGCCATTGGCGGTTAAGTCACCCCCCATGGGAATGCCATATTGGTAGCCAATCGATGCAAAATTTTCTGCGGTCTCAGCGTTCGCCGGAAACTCCCAGCCAGCAAACAGTTGCACGCGCATACGCGGGCCACTGGTAGCGTAGGTTTCTTTGCGTTTAAACGCGGCATAAATGGCCTCGCGATTATTGTCTGTGGCCCAGACTGCGGCTAAACCAGAGGCAGACATATCCCAGCCATTGGCAGCAATAGGGCTACCCTGCACCGTTGCCTTGGTTTCTGGAGTGGAATCTTTCGCCATCTTGCCCCAAAAATTACTCTCTTCCGGCGAGGCTAATCCAGAATGAGCATCGGTTGATCCAATAAAACCAAACTTATAAGGATTGACGCCAATAGTTTGTGCTATTGCCAAGCCGCTTTTGAGCGCCGGGCGAACATAATCACCGGGCGATACGGCGGTTTTATTTTCACTGGTCTGAATGTAGTACTCATAGGTTTCAAAATCGGCAAATTCATCATTGGGCGAAAATTCGGGGTGGGTTTCACTGTCGCCTTTGATCTGCGTCACTTCGGTGAGTGGCTCCCACCGCATTCGCGTACGGGCATAGTCTGCGGTAATGGGCTGGCCTTTAACCGTAGTCTCAGCAAACATATAACCTTTGGAGATATTTGAGTTATGTGGAATCGATATAAAACGACTGCCGGTGCGCTGGGCGGTATCATCTAACCATTGCCAGAGGTCCTCGGGGTACTGACTCTGATCTGAACCGTAGGGAATATACTGGCTGGCTTTATCAGCGCCATCGGGAGTAACCACAATGCGGTGCAAATTGACGCCGGTGGGCAGAGAACTCCACTCCCAACCCAATAAACTAGTAAAGTTACCGGGGTCATTATGTTGCTCCGCCGCGGCAATAATCTGCTGCCAAGCATCTCTGGACGTATTAGAAGTATCACCAAACAGCGCCACTGAACCAATATTATTATTGCTATCGAGTACTGGGTCACCGCCGGCTACTGCCGCTGATGGCGGCAAAAAACGACCAAAGAAAGCGCGCCCCAAATCCTTATCCAGCGCATCATTTAACAGCCGCACTGCCCACCACCGTTTTAGCGATGCCCACCAGCCAAGGTCTTCCCACTGAATAGTCTCCTCACGAATCGCCCGCATCACACCGAGCATTTCCGCATGATCGGACACTACCAAAAAATCTAATGGCGTATTGATTTGCACCCGCGCGCGATTATAGGGGTGTATCACCGGCTGGCCCTTGGCCCAGCGGTAAGCGGTATCTGGGTCTGCGCTAAAGTTATTATTTAAAAATGCATCGAAGGAATAATTGGAGTGCAAATGTGTATCGCCAAAATAGACCTGTGTTTGCACCGGCTCAACGGTCTCAGCACGGCTACCGGCAGACAGCAGTATCGCGATAATCACAAACGCTTTTATTAACCGAGCCTTTATTGCATATGCTTTCATCAACACGATCCTTAATTATTATTGGGTGTAGCTAACGCTCTGCGCGAGCACTCAAGAATAGCCACAGCGATTAACTCAATAACTGTCGAGCGAATCGCCTCATCGGTAAGACCATCCAGTGCAATATGGACCATACGTCCAAATAGTACCGTGATCATAAATACCAAGGGTACCGCTAACCAAGCGGCATGGCCTTCACGTGCGCCATAAAAGGTAAACAGCGCCAGCATTAAAAAGGTGCCGCCCAAATCACCGCGCAAAGTTCCCATGCCATGGGTATCTAGGGCCGTAACAGCAAACTGTTGCTCCATACTGGCCGGGTCAAATATAAACCCCAGTGCACCAAGCAGCATAGCCAGCGCCATGAGTCGTAGTAAAAATCGCAGTGATTGAGCCATAGCAAGACCTTATTATTATTGTGGTTATCAGTTGCCTAGCTTAACCGATTTATCAGGTGACTCAATGAGGTATTTTCTGACCCGAGAGTATTACTTGCGATGACTTATTGCAGCAAACACTTTGTCCTGCAACAGCAGTGCGGTACAGTGCTTGGGATGTTTTGATGGAAATAAGAAAATAATGCAAAGCTTCTCCAAAACCACGGGCATCTCGGTGGTTGTGGCCAATATGGTTGGCACCGGTGTCTTTACCAGTCTGGGCTTTCAGTTACTGGGTATTCAATCGCCCTTTGTATTGCTAATGCTGTGGTTTGTCGGCGGTGTCACCGCGCTCTGTGGTGCACTGACCTATGCCGAATTAGGCGCCAATTTACCCCGTTCCGGCGGTGAATATAATTTCCTGTCAAGACTCTATCATCCCTGCGCGGGCTTTATATCCGGCTGGGTATCGGCCACGGTTGGTTTTGCCGCGCCGGTAGCACTGGCGGCAATGACCTTTAGTGCCTATTTATCTGCGGTATTCCCCGCCCTACCGCGAAGTGCAACCGCGGCAACACTGGTCGTCAGTCTGACGCTGGCCCACTGTTTATCGCGTAAAACCAGCAGTCAGGTGCAACAGCTATTTACCGCGCTGAAGCTGCTTTTGATACTGCTGTTCTGCGCGGTGGTTTTTATCTGGGGTCAAAATCCACAGAGCCTGAGTTTTGCGCCGCAGGCCGGTGATCACCAGACATTGTTGAGTGGCGCCTTTGCCGTGGCACTAATCTACGTAAACTATGCCTATACCGGTTGGAATGCCGCGACCTATGTTACTGGAGAAATGCATAATCCACAGCGCAATCTACCCATCGTGCTGTTTATTGGCACGGGATTAGTGCTACTGCTATATTTGCTACTCAATATTACCTTCCTAAGTGCCGCGCCTATCTCGTCTCTTGCGGGCAAACTGGAAGTCGGTGTGATTGTTGCTAATAGCGCACTGGGAGAGGGTGCCGGCAAGGCTATGGGGGCAATACTGGCGCTATTATTAATTAGCACTGTTAGTGCTATGACCATGGCTGGCCCCAGAGTACTGCAGATGATTGGTGAAGACTTTAGCCTGTTTGCCAAACTGGCGCAGTGCAATAAGCAAGGTATCCCCGTGACCGCCATTGTATGTCAGGGGCTATTGGCGATATTTTTTATTATTAGCGCCACCTTTGAATCGGTGCTAGTTTTCTCCAGTTTTGTACTGGGTATCAATACATTATTTGCAGTGCTGGGCGTATTTATGCTGCGCTACCGAAAGCTGACTATTGCCGGTGCCTATACAACCTTTGCCTACCCCATTGCACCGCTTATCTATCTCGGGGTGACATTATGGACTCTGGTCTATGTCTTATTATCGCGACCTCAAGAGGGGCTGTTGGGTTTGGGGATTATTGTCACTGGGGCAATGATTTATCTGCTGTCTGCGCAGAGAAATAAGATTGGCCCTGAATAAAAGACAGTGGATTTTCACATCCCAGTTTCAGGACAAGGCAGGCTTATATCTCCAAAGTTTGCCGAAAGAACTAATACTTTTCACTTGGTGGTTATCAATACGTTATTTGCTGTGCTGAGCGTGTTTATGCTGCGCTACCGAAAGCTGACTATTGCCGGTGCCTATACAACCTTTGCCTACCCCATTGCACCGCTTGTCTACTATTATTTATCCTCATCTGTAACATATTCTTCAGGGTTGGTCTGGTCTGAGGGATGATATTGCCATGTGGCCCATTTATTGCTCCCCTGTATGCTCGGAAATTTACCTGCTGTTTTGTCCGGACCACAGACAAATTTAATCGCCAGATTAATTCCCTGTGTGTGTTTCCCTGCGAGACCCCGAAGCAAACCGCGGCCGTTGGAACCGCAACCCGAAAGGTGATCGCGAGCAACCGCCCATCCATCATCATCTGGATAATCACAGGCTCCTCTAAACCAGGAACCACTCTTTTCTGCAATCTCATCAGTTTTAGAACCAGGGTGCTTCTGCTTACATGCAATACACACTTTGCACTGCGACATTGCCATCTGAGCTTCTCTCACCCATTTTGTACCATCACAAAAGACTGGCGCAAAAACACCATCTGCAAGTTTGATCATAGCTCTCCCTCCTTTCCCTGGTTTGTTTTTCTTCTCATCTTCTGTTGCTGGTGAACAAGAGGCTCCCAATGTAACTTCCTGATTTGTAGCTATAAATTTGGCTGTCAACGTACCGACCTTGTTTAAATCATTATTGTCAGCGTTATGTGAGCCCGTCCACGCTCTAATTCCTGCAAGATCTTGCAGTTGGCTTAAGCTTTCTTCCTGCCCTGGACGAACAATCAACTGGGTGATTTCTAATCCACTAATTTTTGGCACTGGCAGTTTGGCAGCAACAGCATTAACAAATCTCATCTCTGGCAAGGAGAATTTCATCTCAAGATCTAGTCCATTGCTTGCGAACCCAAGAGCAATACTATCGCCCCAGCTGGTCTGCCTCGCAACGTCAGGAAGATAGCCAGCTTCTTTTAATACTGCCGTACTTTGTGGCCAGTCACCATTGTCATTGTCGAGGCGATAATTGATCGCCGCCTCATAGACCATTTTGGTTCTCTGAGCCGTTTGCTCAACCAACCCTCGTTCCATAAGCTTTATATGATAGGGAGCAAAGGATAGCAAAACAGCAAGGGCAACAGAGATAGCAATACTGACTTCAAGCAGGGTCAAACCCCGTTGATGGTGATGATAAGCTTTCATTCGTTATTGACCTCCTATTTAAGTTGAACTTTCTGATACTCTAAGTCGGTTGCATATCTCATGGGGAGGTCTCAAACGTCTACCTTCAGGATTTTCATAAAAGCTTTTAAGGTTGCCATAAAATCTTTTAAATCGACCGAGTGAACGGTCGCCATATTGTCTTTTTATTGGAAG
>CBFHVP010000062.1:5208-10268 GCA_965659315.1 uncultured Porticoccaceae bacterium
GATAGGTCCAGCGTAAACTCTTAGGCCTCTCTCTCGGAGTGTTTGTAATCTTCCATAAGGCAGACTTATGGATCTCATAATCATCAGTGGTGTAATTTGGTTTACCGGCTTTTTCTGTTCCATCTGGTGGTTTAGTCCTTCTTACTTCAGCAACATCAAGATACTTCGGGGATTTTCGAATGAATATCTCTATTTCTCGTTTTATAAACTCAACATGCTTATCTGTATCGGTGGCACCAAGACGCTGTTGATAAACGTCATTACTCAGTCCGCCATGTAACGACAATGCAATCGTATAAGATGGCGGCTCCTTGGTGGTACTTCGATAGTTAAGAAAAGTGTTACTGATGTACACGTCATAAGGTGAACCAAAACCATTATCAGCATTAAACTGCGCTGGTAGGTATTTATTGTCCTTAAGAATATCGATGGTGGGTTGAGGAAACGGATGCTTATGACAATTGTTGAAGTAATAGTCCTCAAGTGCCAACCTTAACAGTGCAACTTCGGATTTAACCTCATGGGTAGCGTTGTACCGAATAAGGTATCCCATGCTTTTGGTAGCCATCAGCAGTATTGCCATGCCAATAGACAGGGCAATACTAACTTCAAGCAAGGTTAGACCTAGTTGGTGTTTCATTTAAAATATTTCAGCTTCACTTGGCGGTTAACAGCGCCGCGTTTGCGGTATCTTCGTCAAATTGATCTGACACTTTGTCCGCCACCAGTCCCTGAATCGTGGCGCCAACAGCGGGTAATGTAAGGGAGTAACCTACGCCGTTATTGGTTATGGTAATACCGATGGTACCATCAATATCATATCCAAGGTTTTTCAACGCATCGGTTGCATCCATACCGGTGTACAAATGATTGTTATTCATCTTCCACTCTGTTGCCGCTGCCCCAATAGTATTAACTTGATTGACAAGATCAAACACAGTGGCTCTCTCCTGACTTGCCTGAATAGCATTTGCAACACCTACAATAATCAAAAGACCAATAGCAAGGGCAATACCCACTTCAATCAGGGTAAAACCACGCTGTTTTGAATGTACACTTAATCCTTTCATAATAATCTCCAATACATGTTTAACCGAGGGATTGCGCAAGGGACATAGAGCCCGCAAAAACACTGGCAATCAGTGCTCCGGATAGCGCAATCGTTAGATATTTAAATATGTCAGAAGCAGCCTCCAACTGCTTAATAGTCATGGTTAATGTTTGCTCACCCAGCCGTACCATTGCCACTTCAAAATCACTAACATCTGCCAAGGTTCGCAGCCGGTTAATGGTTTCAGTCTGCAATAGACCGGTGTTGAGCACGTCACCTTCATTTCCATCCCCTGTGGCCAGTTTATGACGCATACGCCGCAGGTGATATTTCATATAGGGGGTAGAACCCTTTTCAATTTCGGTTAGTGATTCATTAAGCGAGGTACCGTTTTGCAACAGCAGGCCAAGATTTTTTAAAAACACGGCACCTTGCTGCAAACGGTATTGCTTATAAATCGGCAGATCATCCATCAGGCTACGGATATTGCCCACCGAATTGGCTAGCTGATAACTGATCAACGCACCCACAGCACACAGCGATAACAGCAGTAACCACCAGTTTTGAATCATAAACTGCCAAAAGCCATAAATCGTTGCTGCATCGGAGGGCCACTCTTCCATCGGCTTGATCTCTTTAACTACGTTGTAAAAACCATCGTTGACATTGCTAGCCATAACAAATGCCATAATGGTAATCATCAAGGAATAGGCGCTTTTAGAGAGAAACAGGGTGACCCCGCCGGAATTCGCCTGCAGATAATCAATCACATTCCTTAGGGTTTTGACTAACAGGCCGCGCTGTTCACCAACGCGTATCGAGATAATAATTTCCTCGGGAAACCACCCTTTAAAACCGTCTACCATTAAACCGCCTTCGTTTAGTGCGCGAATAACCGATTGACAGACCAGCCTAGTGTCACCCTGATAGTTGGCAGAAAACAGGGTAAACGCATTAATTGTCGGAACACCCGCATCAATTTGACTGATAAGATCTTCAAGCAAGACAATTTGCGCCTTGGTATTAAAGGATACCGTTTGCCGCCATTTGCTGATCATATAGCGCCGCCAATAATCGGCATCTAACAAAATACCCAGATCCATCAGGCACTCTCCTCGACGGCAGACTGATGGGCAACTCGGTCACTGAGTTTTCTGCGCTGTGCATTATAATCAAAGCTGTTTTCTTCTTCATCAGCACCAATCGGGCCAACGATGCTATCCACAAAATAGGGGTCAACAAGACCTTGGCGCACCAGATGCATGGCGTGGTCGGTAATATTTTCCCAACCCATCTTATGCAGGTATTCCTCCAGGCCGAGCATATCGCCTTCGTGGATATAGCGCCTTGCTGCCCTGTCGATATTGATCACCTCTGCCAGCACGGTACGGCCGTTAAAGCCGCCATCACAGTGACTGCAACCCTGCGGGTTAATCACATAGGGAGCGCAGTGAATATTGTGCTGCTTACAGTGCTGCATAAAATCGTGCATATAGTCATCGATACGCAATTTGGCTGATAATAATTTGCGGTTATTGTTGTAAGGATGATCGGCAGGCATCGCAGAGAGGCTGACTTTGCAATTTTCACACAGACAGGGGGTAAGACGCTGATAGGATAGTGCACGCAATAAACTGGGGCTGGACAGCTTTTCCCAGGAAATACCAATATCATGCAGGCGAATAATAATCGGCAAGGCACCATTGGTATGAATGGTAGCCAGTGCCATATGGCCGGTGGTGGCGACATGCAATGCGGTTTCGGCCACTGACAGGTCGCGCACCTCGCCAATCATAATGTCATCTGGGTCCTGCCGTAGAATATTTTTCTGATACAAAGTGTATTTTTCCGACAGATCTTCTGAATCATCCGCATTGCCACTAACATTGATCTGGGAAGCGTTGGGGATTATTTTTTCTACCGGGTCTTCAATGGTATAGATTTTACGGTCGTCAGGGACTTCATTTAACAGGCTTGCCAGGGCGGTAGTTTTACCGGAGCCTGTCGGACCGGCTATTAGGATAATGCCATCACCCTTGCGCAGATTGGTTTCCAGAATTTCCTGATGCAGAGGGTCAAATCCCAGTTTGGATAAGGGCGGTGCCTCTTGCTCATCGCCCACTGACAGATAACGCATAACAACATCACCACCACCACTACAGGGCTGGTAGTTGATCCGGAGCCGGGTTTGCCCACCTGACCAGCGCGCATTAAAGGCACCTTGTTGCACCTCTTTGAGGTTAAAGTCCTTGTTGGCTTTTACCCGAAAGGCAACATTAGCTACAGCCGTGCCCAAATTAACGCTCAATTTGGATTTTAGACGGATAGATCCCAATATCCGGTATTTAATATAGGTTTCCGACGGACGAATTTCTATATGAATATCGGAGGCGCCAAAATGGATACCTTGCTCGAGAATCTCATCCAGTGTTCTTTGCGCCTTGGTATCGCTAAACGGATCACTATCGTTTTCAGCCAAGGCTGCTATTTGATCGCCGGCCGATTCAAATACAGCATCAATAATATCACCGGTGGTCACAAAGATTTTGCAGGCAAACCCAGCTCGCTCTGCCATGGTTTTAATGGTACGAACATCCATTGCAAAAGGGTCGGCACATAACAACTGGCCACTGGCCAGCAGAGCAATATGCTTTTCTTTTGCCTTGGCTATTAGTTTGCCATTATTTAATAGTTGCAGAGACCCCAACTGCATCAGATCAGTGATTACTGGCAGGTTGGCCTTGGTAGCCAGCGCTTCCGCTTGTTTACTCTGTAGCCTGGGCTTAATTGAATCAATTTCGCTCATGGCTACTCCTTATACCGGCTCGCAGGCAATGCTGCTTTTTTTCGCCCCGCACTATTAGGCGTGCTGTGGGTAGGCGTGCTGTAGGTCTTGGGTACAGCCAGTAGGCGGTGGGCATTATTCCTTGATATTAATAACCCATTTTTTTTGAAGGCTGTTACGGTCATATCTTCGATAACCATGCCGATAAATACAGCGAATTCCCTATCATGTACCCGCACAAACGCCTTTTTTTGATCATAATCAAAGTAGGTTAGGCTGGCATTGATAAATGCCGAACTGGTGTTATTGTCTATCAGATCGGTTAAATTGGCAGAATTAGGTGAGTTAGGCGAATGGCTATAAGCCTTCAGTTTTTGCGCAATCACCCGCGCTATCTCAGCATTTAACTTCTCCTCGCGAAGGGTATAAAATTTCTTATTAAATTCAGAGCTAATCATTTTGACTTCAGGAGACTGTATTGCACTGGTGGCTTCTTGCATTGTTGTAGGTGAGACCTTTTCAGGCGCGGGTATATGCTTAGTAATGACCTTTGTTTCGCTCGCTGTATTGGCAGTTTCGGGACTGCCCTGCAGAAACATATCAGCAGCCAACCAAATAACAACTGCAAAAATCACAATAAAGACTGCCGACTGAGCAATAGTTTTGTTGTTCATACTAGTATCCAAATAAAGTGAGAATAATCTCGCCGGAAAAGCTAAACCGATTGACGCTTAGCTTGGCGCTATTTAAATTCACCGGCCTGCCATCCAAAATACCGGCCAACCACACAAGATCCGCATGGGAGATTTGCTGTGCGCTCAGACTTAATTGACGTTTTCGATAATGATCATTACTGGAATACTTACCCGGTGATGCGGTCAAGTTGGGATTTAAGGATAAATCGTTGAGCAACTTATAGGTCAATTCATCCAATGGAACCATTTTTTCTGGCTCTGCTCTGGTCAGATCGTCTGGCGGGCTTTTGGTCAGCAAAATAGCTCCCTTCTGAATGGAGAATGTACTGCCAAAACTCTCGGCAAAATCTGCCGCTTGCTGATAATCCGGTACAGAGGATTGAAGGCTATAACCCGTACTCTTATCGTCGGTTATTTGCATTGTTGCAAGCTCCCAACGACTCAGGGTCAAAAGACGCAGATAGTCATTGGCCAATAACAACAACGTGTTTGAGGGTGAGATAGACTGCAGTGCAACGCGATAACTTTT
>CBFHVP010000063.1:0-10122 GCA_965659315.1 uncultured Porticoccaceae bacterium
TCGATCAGTTGCAACAGATGGATATTATCATCACCTGTCAAGGCGGCGACTACACCAAGCAGGTTTATCCGGCATTGCGCACTGCAGGTTGGCAGGGGTATTGGATCGATGCCGCATCGGCCCTGCGTATGGAAGATAGCTCAATTATCGTTCTCGACCCAGTAAACATGAATGTGGTCAAACAAGGCCTAGCCGACGGCATAAAAGATTATATTGGCGGTAACTGCACAGTAAGTTTGATGCTAATGAGTTTGGGTGGTTTGTTTAATGCCAATCTCGTGGAGTGGGCTAGTTCCATGACCTATCAGGCAGCCTCTGGTGCTGGGGCACAGAATATGCGCGAGCTTATCGCCCAGATGGGTATTATTAAAGACTCAGTCGTCGATCAACTGGCTAAGCCTTCATCGGCGATTCTTGATATTGATCGTGAGGTCACAGCGACATTGCGATCTGGCGATTTTCCTGTCGATAATTGGGGTTATCCACTGGCTGGGAGTTTGCTGCCTTACATTGATTCTCAGTTGGACAATGGTCAGAGCCGTGAGGAGTGGAAAAACCAAGCGGAGACCAACAAAATCCTTAACCGCGAAGGTAATCCTATTCCGTTGGATGGGCTCTGTGTGCGCATAGGATCGATGCGCTGTCATAGTCAAGCGTTGACCATCAAACTTACTCGGGACGTACCATTAGATGAAATTGAAACTATATTAGCAGAGGCTAATCCATGGGCGCAGGTTGTTGCCAATAACAAAGAGTCCTCGATTGCGCAGTTGACTCCCGCAGCAGTCACTGGAGGTCTGACTGTGCCAGTCGGGCGTCTGCGAAAGATGAATATGGGCGGTGACTATCTGTCGGCGTTTACCGTAGGAGATCAGTTGTTATGGGGTGCGGCAGAACCGCTACGTCGCATGCTAAGAATTATTGTTGAACATTAGTTTATTTAGATAATTTTGGTAAAACAGGGTTGGATATTCAAATTTATAGATATTTAACCCCTTTTTGTAGGTTTTAGTGCTTAATAAGGCAAATATAACTAGAAAATTTCCACGCAATCTCTAAAATTTACCCCCTAATAAAGGCAAAAAATATCCGTCGGCATTGTCTTACGTTATTTATCAGACAGAATCGTGACTCTGACCTTGCTGGATGGTTAAAGCGCAGTGCGCAATAGGGCAAAGTCATGAGAACTCTGAAATGGTCATCGAAAATATTGACTGGATCCGCATTGGCGGTTCTGCTTTACACCCATGCGGCAAGTGCTATTGAACTTGGTGCAATTACGCTAAAGTCTGCAGCGTCGGAACCACTTGTTGCCGAGATCGCTGTGACTGATGTCAATGGTATTGATAACAGCGCGCTCGAGGCGCAGTTAGCCTCGCCAGAGGCCTTTGAACAGGCAGGTATCAACCGACAAGACTATCTAGCGCAGTTAGATGTTTCTGTCACGATCAACGCTGCCAATAATGCCATCATTAAGCTGACCAGTGAAATGCCATTAGATCAGCCTAGCATCGATATTTTGCTACAACTGCAGTCACCGTCTGAGACCGTGTTGCGCCGCTATTTGCTATCGTTGGGAGAGTCTGCGGGTATTCCTATTAGCCGCCGCAAGCAACAGCTCAATGCCAACCAGCACCTTGTTGTTGTCGGCGATACATTGTGGAATGTGTCGAAACGCAATCGTCCTCGTGGCTTAACTATTCTGCAGACCATGGACGCCCTGTATAGCCAAAATCCCCAGGCCTTTGTCAATGGTAATGCCAATGAAATGAAAGAGGGTGCGATTTTGCGCCTGCCTTCAACCGGTGATATCTCTCAGGAGGTTGGCGATATTGTTGCTCGCCAAATTGGCTTGGTCGAAGAGGCGGAGCAGCAAGTAGCGGCGCCAGAGTCAATAGCGAAGGTAGAAGAAGTTGCTGTTGATGAAAATGTCGTTCCTGAAACCGACAATCAGACGCCGGCAATTGCCGATGCCAATATCAATGATGGTGCAGTGGACTTGAAGGCATTTGATGACAGTGCAGAGGCCACTGAGCTTATTGTCGAAGACCAGCCGCAGGTCATGGTAGAGCAACAGGCGTCCGCCACTGAGCTTGAACAATCAAAAGTGGCTGAGCGACTTGCAGTGATAGATAATGAATTACTCTCTACTGAAGATGGAATTAGTCGAACCGAACTAGAAAATAATGAGTTGCGTGAGCGTATGGCGCTATTAGAAGCGCAGGCAGATACCTCAGTGACCTCAGAAAATCTAGCTGATCAGCAACAGCCCGATGCCGATACTGCAGCCATAACTACAGGTTTTACATTTGCAGATCTTCAGGCCCAGTTACAACGTCAGCCCTGGTATCTTTGGTCTGGCTTAGCCTTAATTGTCTTGGTCTTGGGACTTTTGTTGCGCAGACCCAAGTCACAAACTAGTGGCGATAGTAAAGAAGAATCAGAGGCTGAGTTGCCAGATGATGATCAGGACTATCATCATGAGTCATCGGTCGATACTGGGGCCGATTTATTGGTTGATAGTCAAGATGGCTTAAAACTCAACCCTGAGGATGAGTTATTTGATGAGAGCGATAAAGAAATTTTTTCTGAAGAAGATGCTGATGTCAGTCCGGAGATCTTTGACTCGATGGTAGAGGCCGCGGCAGAGGCTGATGTCTATCTATCCCTTGGAAACGTCGATCAGGCAATTAATATTCTGCAACAGGCTCGAGCAGCGGATGCCAATGACAACGCCAGCCGCTTAAAACTTATGGAAATCCTATTCAGAGAGGGGCGTAAAGACGAATTGCAGGCGCTTTTCCTCGAGATTGAATTAGCGGGAGACGATATTATTACCGCAATGGCCGCCGATATTATAAGTTCGGAGCAAAAAGCTGGATCCGCTGTGGTTGGTCAGGCTGGCGACGACACTGAGGCAACACCGGAAGAGCCATTAGCTGAAGAAGAGCCCTCAGCCGAACAAGAGCCCTCAGCCGAACAAGAGCCCTCAGCCGAACAAGAGCCCTCAGCTGAACAAGAGCCCTCAGCTGAACAAGAGCCCTCAGCCGAACAAGAGCTCTCAGCGGAAGCCAGTGCTCAGCAACTAGAGCGATCATCCGACCCGTCACAACAAAATGACGATAAGGTTGTCGATGAACTCGCTGAGTCGGTACTCGATGAAGATTTCCTCGATGATAGCTTTATGGATGGTGGTATTTTCGCCGAGGTTAGCCCCGCTAATGAACCACAACCGATTGAGGATGATACTACTGCACTGGAGGACTCTGTCTCTTTTGAAGATGTAGAACCAGCATACCCGCGCGAGGAAGTGAACTTACCCGGCGTTGATGCCTTGCAGGAATCCATGGGTGCAGAGGCTGACGCCCTCGCTGATATAGCAGCCAATCTGGATCAGTTTGAGAACTTGGAAGATGTGGGCGAAATTAATTCAGTTGAGGTCAAGTTGGATTTAGCTGCCACCTATATCGAAATGGGCGATCCTGACGGTGCTCGAGATATTCTGACTGAGATTATTGAAGAGGCCGATGAAGCCGACCGAATAAGAGCCCGAGCCGTGTTGGATAGTATCGGCACCGATTGAGGAAAACTACAAGCTATGCCGGATTGGGTTTATACCCCAAATTGCAGGATTCCCGAAGGGCAAGACTTACCCAGTGGAATCCAGCGCTATGCTGCCGTCGTTCAATACGACGGCAGTGCTTTTTGTGGCTTTCAAAAACAGACGCACAGTCCCTCGGTACAGGCTGAATTGGAGCGCGCGCTAGGGTACGTCGCCAGCGCACCGTTAAGTCTAAGTTGCGCGGGACGCACAGATACCGCAGTGCACGCCAGTCATCAAGTGGTACACTTTGATACTAGTGCCGCACGCAATGGCCACAATTGGGTACAGGGCGCCAATAGCCAATTGCCGGATAGTATAGCCTTGCTGTGGGCCGATCAAATTGAAGGCGATTTCCATGCTCGCTACAGTGCTACATCACGTACCTATCGCTATGTAATGGCCACTAATAGGGCGCGTCCGGCTATATTGGCAGATGGTGTAACCTGGGTGAAGTTTCCGCTTGATGCCGAGGCCATGCAGGAGGCCTGTCAGTATTTGTTAGGTGAGCAGGACTTTTCTGCCTTCCGTGGCGCGGGCTGTCAGTCATTATCGCCTTTCCGCAATGTGACGGCGGCGAATATCTATCAGTGTGGCCAACTGTTAGTCTTTGAGGTAAGCGCCAATGCCTTTGTTTTGCATATGGTGCGCAATATCGTTGGCTCTTTGATGGAAGTTGGTCTCGGTCGACACCACCCCAATTGGATTAAACAGCTACTTGCCGATGGTGATCGCCGCCACAGTGCCGCCACAGCCCCACCCAATGGTTTATATTTGGTTGATGTTAAGTACCCGCAGCAGTTTGCCATACCACGACTACCCATAGGGCCCTTATTTCTGCCAAATAGTTTGTAACAACAGAGTATTCATCATGTCAGTACAGGTAAAAATTTGTGGTATTACCAACATTGAACAGGCCCTGATGGTTCAGCAGGCTGGTGCCGACGCGCTTGGTCTAGTGATCTACAGTGAAAGTTCCCGCTATGTGAGTATTGAGCAGGCTGCAGAGATACGTGCAGTGATTAAGCCACAAACATTAGCGGTAGCGTTGCTAGTGAATGCTGAAGCCGCCTTTGTTGAGCAGGTAATTAAGCAGGTTCAACCTGATCTATTGCAGTTTCATGGTGATGAAACTCCAGCTTTTTGCCAGCAGTTTAATTTTCCATTTATCCGCGCTATTCGTATGCGCGAGGGGTTGGATTTAAACGCCGAGGTTGCCGCCTACAATGCTGAGGGGGGGTTTTTATTCGATGCCTGGTCCGACAAGCACTATGGTGGTACCGGTCATCAGTTTGACTGGACTCGGCTACCACAGCAAAGAGATTTCAGGCTCATTCTTGCTGGAGGGCTGAGGCCCGACAATGTCAGCCAAGCCGTGGTTGAGGTTAAGCCACAGATGGTTGATGTCAGTGGTGGCGTGGAATCAAGCGCGGGGGTCAAAGACCCACAAAAAGTGGCGTCTTTTATTACTAATGCAAAACAAGCTCCGCTTGGATAGAGCAGTTTAGGACAGAGCATTTTAGAGCGAGGCAGTTTAGAACGTAGCAATTTAGACTAAAGTTGATCCTGCGGTGCATCAAATAAAAATTTGCCGTAGGTCTTATCTCCATTGGAGTTGTCGTGATAGAATACGCGACGCTTGGCCTTGTGCCAATGAAGGCGTCCCTAACGACTGTAAGTTAGCTGAAGGTAATTGATGAACTGGCTGAAACGTATTAGACCTGCTGGTCCCGCTGCAAGTAAAAATGATCGCACCAACTCCGTACCCGAAGGGTTATGGAAAAAGTGCCCCAAGTGTGCCTCACCTCTCTACCGCCCTGAATTAGAACGCAACCTCGATGTGTGTCCAAAATGTGGGCATCATATGCGTATTGGCGCTCGTCGCCGTCTCGATATATTCCTTGATGCAGAGGGTCGGACCGAGATTGCAGAGGACGTCGAGGCGATCGACCGTCTAAAGTTTCGCGATGTGAAAAAATACAAAGACCGCCTCATAGATGCACAGAAAAAGACCGGTGAAAAAGATGCCTTAATTGCTATGAGTGGCAACTTAAAAGGCATTCCAGTAGTGTCCTGCGCCTTTGAGTTTGCCTTCCACGGGGGGTCAATGGGTTATGCCGTCGGTGAGAAATTTACCCGAGCGGCCAATCTAGCGTTGGAGCAGCGGCGACCCTTTATTTGCTTCTCTGCAACCGGCGGTGCCCGCATGCAGGAGGCCTTAATATCACTGATGCAAATGGCTAAAACCAGTGCGGTTTTAGAGCGCTTGCGTGATGCCGGTGTGCCCTATGTTTCGGTGATGACAGACCCTGTCTATGGCGGTGTCTCTGCCAGTTTAGCCATGTTAGGTGATTTAAATGTGGCGGAACCTGGTGCTCGCGCGGGTTTTGCTGGTCCCAATATTATTGAGCAAACGATCCGGCAGAAATTGCCCAAAGGTTTTCAGCGCAGTGAGTTCCTATTGGAAAAAGGCCACATTGACATGATTATTAGTCGAGATCAGATGCGCAACCGTCTTGGCAGTATCCTTTCTAAAATGATCAACGTACCAGAACCCGCTGATGGCTGATCGCAGTCTCGCTGATTGGCTGGATCTTCTAGAGAGCAGACATCCCAGCGAGATCGAACTTGGTTTACAGCGAGTCAATGAGGTATGGCGGCGACTGCAAGCCTCGCAGCAGCAAACAGCACCACTGGCAATTACTGTGGCTGGAACTAATGGCAAAGGCTCCTGTCTCGCCTGTATGCAAGCATTATGTCTTGAGCAGGGCTATTCTGTTGGCCTTTTTACCTCGCCACATTTTGTGCGCTACAACGAGCGTATTTGTCTTAATGGAGAACCAGTCAGCGATAGCTTAATCGTTAGCGCGTTTGAGCAGATTGAGCATCAGTGTCAGGATATCTCATTAACCTATTTTGAATTTGGTACTCTGGCGGCCTTGTTAATTTTTTATCAGGCGCAGCCAGATGTGATGTTATTGGAAGTCGGCTTGGGTGGTCGTCTTGATGCTATCAATATTATCGATGCAGATGTTGCGGTGTTAACCAGTGTTGCACTAGACCATCAGGATTGGCTGGGTGATAGTAGAGAAAAAATTGCCAGAGAAAAGTTGGGTATCGCCCGTCGTAACCGACCATTGATTATCGGTGAGCAGGATTATCCTCAGGGCTTTGAGCAAATGATTGCTGATACTGGCGCCACCGCATTGTATGCAGGTAAAGATTTCTTCTGTACCCAGGGGGATCCATTTTCGGTTGACTTGGTCGGCAACGCTGGCCCATGGCATATCGAATCATTGCACCAGTCAAGCTTGCTGGCTATCAATAAAACTGTTGCGCTACAGGCACTCTGTGCAGCAGGGCTGGAATTGGATAGTGGTCACAGTCGCAACGCGTTAAATACTGTTGCCCTGATGGGCCGACAACAGCGGTTAAGCTTTGGCGGATTAGAGGTGATCTTAGATGTCGCTCACAATCCAGCCGCAGCTCGGGCACTCGCCCAATGCCTGCGTGCGGAGGAAGGTCCGTTATTAGCCGTGGCATCAGTATTGGATGACAAGGATTGGTCGGGGATTGTGCATGAGATGAGCCCAGTTATTACGCATTGGCATATTGCTGAAATAAGCGACAGTCCCAGAGCCAGTAAAGGACAATACCTGTTCGAATTGTTATACAATGCGGGGCATTCAGGTGATTTGTATGAATCCATCCAGCAGGCATTTTTAGAGGCCATTAATGTCGCAACTGAGTCACATAAAATTGTCGTCTTTGGCTCTTTTCATACAGTTGCGCTGATTTTGAATTTGATTTTGGCAGAGGGCAATAGTGAGTAAAGGTTTACAACAGAGAATTGTCGGGGCATTGGTGCTTGGTGCACTGGGCTTGATTATACTCCCTGTATTATTTGATTTTACTGCTCCCAGTCGTATTGATCGTAGCACTAAGCTACCTGCAGCGCCTGAGATTAGTGCAGTTACTGTTATCAAGGCTGAGCGTCCCGCAGCAGTGACAAATGACGTCTTGGACAATGCTATATTTGATGTGAGCAAGTTGATTGCCGCGACAGCTGATGAAGCGCCCATCGCATTAAATGAACAAAACTTACCAAAACGTTGGTACATAAAAGTCGGCAGTTTTGGCAATAAAGCCAATGCCGACTCCGCGTTGACTACGTTACGTGATAAAGGCTTTAAGGCTTTTCTTAATAAACTAGATCAGCAGGGTGACCGTCTTTATGAAATCTGGGTTGGCCCTA
This sequence comes from uncultured Porticoccaceae bacterium, assembly GCA_965659315.1. GTDB lineage: Bacteria > Pseudomonadota > Gammaproteobacteria > Pseudomonadales > Porticoccaceae > HTCC2207. The sequence goes on from CBFHVP010000063.1 coordinate 7,857, forward strand.
ATATTGATAAGCGTCGAGCGACAACGGATCAAATAAATATCGACAAGCTACTCAAGGTTAAGTCTAAGATGTTTGCTGCGATATTATAAGTTATGGTTGCTTGATCGTTATGGATATAGCCACTGCAGATATCGCTATCGTCACTATCGTCGCAATCTCTGGGTTGATTAGCTTGATACGTGGGTTTGTTAAAGAAGCCATGTCTCTGGTCATATGGGTTGCCGCCTTTGCGGTCGCTATGACGTTCAAAGAAATGGTAGCCGATATGCTGGTGAATATTATTGCTCTAGCATCGATGCGCCAACTCGCTGCTTGGGCAGGATTGTTTGTTGGTACCTTACTGCTGGGTGCCATGGTGAATTTTTTATTGGGCAAGTTAGTGAGCTCAACAGGACTGAGCGGAACGGACAGAACGTTGGGCCTGGTTTTTGGTGTGTTTAGGGGGTTGTTGGTGGTGCTGGCAATAGTCATAATTTTGCCCAAAGCTGTGCCGGTCGAACAAGACCCTTGGTGGATAGCGTCGTCACTTATTCCAATGTTTCAGGATTTTGAAGCCTGGGGTAAAGAAGTGGCAGGTGCTGTGAAAGACTTCTTAACGAGTTGGATGTAGCCCATGTGTGGTGTGGTTGGAATATCAGGTACTTCAGATGTAAATTTACGGCTCTATGATGCGCTGACCATGTTGCAGCACCGTGGGCAGGATGCAGCCGGTATCGTTACCGAAGCCAATGGTGAATTGCACCAGTGCAAAGGTGAGGGGTTGGTGCGAGATGTATTCCGTCGCAGCCATATGGTCCGTTTGATCGGTGACGTGGGGATTGGTCATGTGCGGTATCCCACAGCGGGTAGCTCAGGCCCAGCATTGGCACAGCCGCTCTATGTAAATTCTCCCTACGGTATTTGCATGGCGCATAACGGCAATCTGACCAATGCCGACGAATTGCGTGAGCATATTTTCCGCGCTGACCTGCGCCACCTCAATACTGACTCTGATTCAGAAGTGCTACTCAATGTGTTTGCCCATGAATTGCAAATGCGCGGTAAGCTTGAGCCTACCAGTAGTGATATATTTGCCGCTGTTGAGCATGTTCATAATCGTTGTCGCGGCGCCTATGCGGTGGTCGGACTCATCGCCAACTATGGCATGTTCGCCTTTCGCGACCCCCGCGGTATTCGCCCGCTTTGTTTTGGCGTGCGGGATTCCGAGGGCGGTAAAGAGTATGCAGTGGTATCAGAGTCTGTGGTTTTAGATAGTCTTGGCTTTGATTTAATCCGCGATTTGGCCCCTGGAGAAGCGCTATTTGTCGATAAAAGTGGTGATATCCACTTGCAGCAGTGCGCCACAGACCATGAACTAGCCCCCTGTATTTTTGAACACGTCTATTTCGCTCGCCCAGACTCATTAATGGATAATATTTCGGTATACAAATGTCGTCTGCGTATGGGTGAGAAACTTGCTGAAAAGCTCCTGCGCACTAAGCCAGATCATGATATTGATGTGGTCATACCTATTCCCGATACTAGCCGCGTGTCAGCACAGGCATTGGCGGAAAGACTCGGGGTGAAGTTGCGTGAAGGCTTTATGAAGAATCGCTACATTGGTCGCACCTTTATTATGCCTGGGCAGACCGAGCGTAAAAAGTCAGTGCGGCAAAAACTCAATGCCGTAAAGCTAGAATTTGCCGGCAAAAATGTGCTGCTTATTGACGATAGTATTGTCCGCGGTACGACGTCACAAGAGATTATCCAAATGGCTCGCGATGCCGGCGCTAATAAGGTGTATATGGCATCAGCAGCACCCGGCGTGCGCTATCCTAATGTCTATGGTATTGATATGCCTTCGGCCAAAGAGCTGATTGCTCATGGTCGCAGTGATGACGAGGTTGGTGAGATCATTGGTGCGGACTGGATAATTTATCAAGACCTCGATGATCTAATTGCCTCTGGTACCGAGGGTAACGAAGAAGTCGCTCGCTTTGAATGCTCAGTGTTTGATGGCAACTATATTACCGGTGATGTTGATACTGCCTATTTAGATCGCATAGACCAGTTGCGCAATGATGCGGCAAAACAAAAAGCCGACCCCAGTGCCGAACCTCAAAAAGGTGAGGTAATTGGCATTCATAATAATAGCGTTAGCTAGCCGCAAACGGGATTGGACTATGAGTAAGGATAGTGATGACTTGCAGCAGGATACGCTAGCTATTCGCGGAGGTTACCAGCGCACGCAAGAAAATGAACATGCTGAGGCGATGTTTTTAACCTC
>CBFHVP010000064.1:0-10013 GCA_965659315.1 uncultured Porticoccaceae bacterium
CTGTAATGGAAGCAGAGGGTGTTACAAAAACCATCTACTTAGATAATATGTATTTTTACGTGGGTGACTAATGTTGTTCTCCCCCTTGGGAACATCTCTTGGGGGAGCATTTATTATTGATAAATTTTGGGGACTATCGAAATATGTTTAACCAAAAAAAGAACTTTTGTAAAAGCGCATTAATGGCTGCTATTGCCATTAGTGTATCCGCCCAAGGGCAAGGAACAGTGGCAGATGATGAATCTCTTGATGAGATCATTGTTACCGCTACCAAACGTGAAACCTCACTGATGGAAACCGCAGTTGCTGTTTCCGCCTTTGGCCAGGAGTCATTGGATAATCAGGGGGTTAAAAACCTGTTAGACCTTGACGATATGGTACCGAACCTGCAGATTGGCTTATCGCCGACTGACTCTGGTGTTCAAGTGGTCGTTCGCGGTTTGACGTCGAATAACTTTACCGAGATCGGTGACCCAACGGTGGCTATGCACTTTGATGGCCTCTACTCGCCACGTCCGCAAGCTGGTCTTGCTTTAATGTACGATGTTGAGCGGGTTGAGATTAGCCGGGGTCCTCAGGGTACCTTGTTTGGTCGTAACTCCACCGCGGGTAGTGTGAACGTAATTAGTGCGCGCCCTAACTTTGATATTGCCGAAGGTCACTTTGAGGTTGAGCTAGGCAAGTACAGCCAGCGCGCGGTTAAGGGTTGGTATAACTTGCCAGTCAACGATAAGATCGCATTGCGCGCAAGCATCTTGGTTGACCGTGCTGACACCTGGTACAACCAGACTCAGGACTTTTATGATCTAGAGTTTGATGTTAGTGGTGATGGTGTTATTGCGGCGGCAGATGGCGATATAGTGAAGGACGGTATCCCCAATGTGGATCAGCGTCGCAATCGCCCTGTAGCTGCTGATGAAGCCTATGGTTCGGTTGATCGTTATGGTGGCCGTGTCAGTATGCGTTTTGAGCCCAATGCTGATGTCAGCTGGGACCTGATTGCCGATTATTTCCAAGATTATTCCCCCGGCGGTTTAAGCCTAAAGGACTGTGAAAAGGCAGAAGGAACTTTCTTTGCCTGTGAGCAGGATCAATGGGATGTGAGCGTGAATGTGCCCGGTGAGATGGATATGACCATACTTGGCCTTCGTTCAGTGCTGTCCTGGGATCTGACTGATGAAATTGTTATGGAACACCGCATTGGTTACTCTCAGCAAGAGCGTTCGCAAGTGCATGATGCCTCAGTAACTTATGCTGATCCTGATCACCCTGGCTACGGTTTCAGCCGTACATGGTATTCCGAGGGTGGCGCCCCTGCGGGTTGTACTGGCGGTAGCGGTTCGATGGTTGAGTGTCCCGATCTGGTCAATGACCTAGGTCTTGTTCAGTCTGTGGATGGAGGTCAGTTTGACTCTGTTGTTATGCAACCATTTGACGACTTATCCATGGCAACCAATTACTCTGATTACCGTTCATTGGTCACTGAGTTGCAGTTTAGCTCGAACTCCGATGCGGCTCTGCAGTGGATTGGTGGATTGTTTTATATGAAAGAGGATAATGAGATCCGCTTTGATGTAGAGAACCCATTCTGTTGTAACGTTGTCATCCCTCTTGCGCAATCCTTTGTTCAGCCAGAGCGGACTATTGAGTCAAAAGCTGCTTTTGTTCAGTTTGATTACGCTGTTAATGAAAAGCTTAATCTGACCGCTGGTTACCGTTACACCAAGGATGAAAAAGAAGATATCGGTGGTCGTAACTATGTTACTGCCGGTTGGCGACAGCCTAACGGTGGCAAGTACACCACCGACACGGCATTTAACGCGTTTTATGATAGCTGGCCGAAGCTAGGTATAGAAACTACTGATATTTATCAGTCTGATGATTTGACTTCTGAAATGGGTACGCTTGGTAGTGATTTCTTAAGCCCAGATCGAGTTGATGCCGACGGTGCCTCTCAGGCGCTTCAGTATTCAGATAACTCTCACTCTGGTGCTTGGAGTAAAGGCACGTGGAAGCTTGGCTTTGATTATTTAGTCAACGACGATCTATTTGTCTACGGGTCTATTGCGACCGGTTATAAGTCAGGTGGTTTTGGTGACTCGATTGATATCTGTGACTGTAACATAACTGAGACCTTTGATTATGATCCAGAAAATAACAGGACCTATGAGCTTGGCTTCAAGGCCACTCTGCTAGATGGTGATTTAAACCTACTGGGTAATGTGTTCTTGATGGACAACACTGATCTGCAGGATACGTTCTATGCGACGATCACAGCCACCGGTAGCGAGATCCGTGTGCCTGAAGGTTACATTGATTCTGAAGGGCGAACTGATCCTTGTACTTCTGGTGAAGGTGATTGCGTTACTGTAGGTCGGGATATCGGCACCTTGATCACCAATAACATCGGTGAAACTAGAAGCATTGGTGCTGAGCTTGAGTTTGACTGGCGTCCTTACGACGGTGGTCGTATCAACGGTTGGATTGCTTACCTAGACTCGGAGATTAAGCAGTTCGATGGCGCACAGGATGACTGGTACTGCTTTGAGCGTGCACTTTTGGGAATGACTCGTTGTGCTGCTACGACTGTAGCTGAAGATGGCGGTATTGTGCGCGAGACTAGTTTTGTTGGCAATGCTATGCCATGGTCACCTGAGTATAGTATGACGGTTAACTACGAGCACAACTGGTTCTTGGATAATGGCCTGCGTCTGAGCCCATATGTTTCTGTCCACTGGCAGGATGATATGTACTTCGATAAGTCAAACTTTGACGAGGGTGCCTTGCACTCAGGACAAGAAGCCTATGCTTCAGCTGACTTCGCTCTGCGTTTGATCAATGAAGAAGGTCGTTGGGCGGTAGAGGCTTATGTGCGCAATGTAACTGATGAGTTGATTCGTGGTTGGGCTGATCGTGGTCCTGGCTATATGCGAGCCTCATTTGGCAAGCCGCGTCATTATGGCGTTAAGTTTAATATGGCGTTCTAATACCGTATTAACCGGTTATATGAAGTGTAAAAAACCGCGCTGTATTCAGCGCGGTTTTTTTATGGCTCTATCACCATAAGGTATTTTTCAGTTTTCCACGGTTGATAAATTCGTCGGGTAACTACCTCAGCCGCAAAAGCTTCAGCGCAGAGATCGACAAGTGCCCAAAAGGGCGGCCGACCAGGGTCGGCGATAATCATGCGCTGCACGCCAGATTTTACTGCCAGACCAAGTAAGTCAAATAGGGGTTTTGTCATTTCATCCCAGAAGCAGATATCAGTGCCAATCAATAATTCATACTCAGCCAGCTCCGCTTGATTCAATGTCTCAAAACCTCGCGCCTGAAACTCCATAGCACATTGATTAATCTCTGCTTGCAGTGCTAAAAACGGTGCGACACTGCTATCAATATCGATGCCTGTTACCCTAGCTTGATATTGCCGTGCCAGAAATAGTCCGGTCAGCCCCCATCCGCAGCCGATATCGAGCACCTTGGCCGATGGTGAAGGTGGGTAGGTACTAAGGTAATCCATGAGCACAAAGCTCGAGCGCCACACTTTGTTGCCATGGGCACTGTGGCCGTTTTGCTGGCGTTTCAGCCGGCGTACTTCGGGGTGCGTGGCTCGCAGGGCTTTTACACCAAGGTATTCGACGATATGTTGTTGATTCATTGTTTTGTGCTTGGATAAAACGATGAATATTAACAGGTTAGGGGGTCGATAAATGAATTAAATAGATCAACATCAAGGCGCGTAATTATGGTATTTTCCATTTGTTTTTAAATATTTATTAGTATTTTTATGGTTGAACAAAATTTGCCTTCATTTATGCAGGCTTTTTATCGTAATACCACCTACCAATTTTGGCTGCTGCAGCTAGTTGGTTGGTTTGGTCTGTGTCTTATTAGTTTTTTAAGTTTGACACTGTGGTACAACCAACAGAGCTTTGCCTATATTGCCCATACATTGTTGCAGTCTGTATTAGGTGTTGTGGTGTCTTGGCCATTGCGGCCGCTGTTCCATTATTTCTGGAATAAAACGCTCTGGTGGCGCTTTGTCGGCTCAATTGCTGGGGTGTTAGTCTGTTCAATAATCTGGACTATGTTGCGTATTACCACGTTTATGACGATGACAGGTGAGCAGGGATTGTGGAAAGATTTTGGTGGTTGGTTATTTGCTTCAATTATGATTTTCAGCTGCTGGGCGGCGTTTTATTACGGAGTCAAATTTTATCAGTTGTTGCAATCAGAGCACGCCAATTTATTGCGCATCGCTGCAGAGAACAAAGACCAGCAATTACGCCGCTCGCAGGCCGAGGCAATAGCCCACGAGGCACAGCTCAAAATGCTTCGTTATCAGCTTAATCCCCATTTTTTATTCAATACACTCAATGCTATAGCAGCGCTTGTAGCGACCAAAGAGATGTCCAGAGCGAGCACGATGATTGTTCAATTAAGTGATTTTTTACGCTATTCCTTGGACAATGACCCTGTTCGACGGGTGACGCTTAAAGAAGAAATGGATGCGCTAAAGCTTTATCTCAATATTGAACAGACTAGATTTGCTGAGCGATTAGAATTAGAGTTCGCTATTGACCCAGAGTCGGAGGGAGCTCGTATCCCCAGTTTAATACTCCAACCTTTGGTTGAGAATGCGATTAAATACGCTATTGCGCCTATGGAAGAGGGTGGCAAAATATCTGTGCTAGCCGCGCTTGATAAAGAGTATGTGCAAATAGAAATGGTTGATACTGGCCCCGGTATAGGGGATGAGGGTGCGCCGTTAGAGGGTATTGGCATCGGACTTAAAAATACCGTCGATCGGCTGCATGAATTTTATGGCGACAATTATACTTTCAACCTCGAGTCTGGAGTGGCCGGAGGACTAAAGGTTTTTATGCGTCTACCACTAGAAAAGCAGAATAGATAATCATCCTATGCAGAAACTCAGAACCATAATTGTTGATGATGAACCGCTGGCATTGGATTTTTTGCGTTCGTGCCTTGCCACCAGTGCCGATGTTGAGATCGTTGCAGAATGTCGCAACGGGCGGGACGCCGTAGCTGCCGCTGTTGATCTGCAACCTGAACTGTTGTTTCTAGATATTCAAATGCCCGGTATCAATGGCTTTGAAGTGGTTAAAGCGCTGCAGGCAGACCTAATGCCAATGGTGATTTTTGTAACGGCTTTTGACCAATTTGCAGTTGAAGCGTTCGATCTTCATGCCGTGGATTATATTCTTAAACCCCTTGATGAAGAGCGTGTACGGCGTTCGATAGAGCGGGCCATCGATCGATTAAAAACCGATCGAGATCAGAGTTTTAAAACCCCGTTAATCGGTGCTATCGATGCCATATCAGACCGAGTGGCAAGTAAGGCCGTAGCGAAAGCCGATGAAAATCTTCCCACTGGTATGCAGCGCAAACTGGTGGTGCGTGACTCTGGGGTGGTTAAGGTAATTCCTTTTGATGATATTGACTGGGTAGATGCTGCAGGTGACTATATGTGTGTTCATGCTGCCGGTGAAACCCATATTGTTCGCAGTACATTGACTGAGTTGATTAATAAGCTCGATGACAGTTTGTTTGTGCGAATTCATCGCTCGACCATTGTTAATATCGAGCGTGTAGTGAGCGTAAGCCCATTGCAAAAAGGCGGAAGTCTGCTGCAGCTGTCTGGTGGTGAAGAGCTTAAAGTCAGTAGAAATTATCGCGAAGCAATACGCAATTTATTCCAGTAATTCCCCTGTAGCCCCCCTAAAACCTAGCTCGTCGATTAACTGGTCCCGTTTATCGCAGATCACAAACAGACTGCCGCATCCTGACTTCCCCTCCTGCATGACCCATGTCAACCTTCCGCAAATGATACCATTCGCAAGCCAAAATATACGAAAATGTATTGATCGGATTTGCGCATAGCGCCTGCGTGACAGGGGTTAACTCACTGTATTAGCCAGATTAAAATAAACAGAAGTATTAGGGACGTTAAAATTATGCAAGCTCAGACAACCGCGATTACTGGCGTTTTTCTCAACTCATTGTCAACCGCGGTGCTCAAACTAATGCTATTGACAGTCACCTGTTTGTTGGCGCCGGCGGCAGTGGCCGATGTTAATGCAGATGTTGAAAGCAGAGTAAAAACCATCCTCAGTAACTTGAGCTTAGAAGAGAAAGTAGGGCAGATGGTGCAGGGAGAAATCAAATGGGTATCGCCCTCAGATGTGACTAAGTACCATCTCGGGTCTGTACTAAATGGTGGTGGTTCATTTCCAAATCAGCGCAAAGATTCTTCCATTAATGATTGGTTAAAGTTGGCCGATAGCTACTACAAGGCCTCGGTTAAAACAAAATCTGGCATTCCACTTATTTGGGGTACCGACGCGGTGCATGGGCATAACAATGTCATTGGTGCCACGCTTTTCCCTCATAACATTGGCTTGGGTGCGGCCAATGATCCTGAGCTGCTTAAAGAAATTGGTGCTGTTACTGCGCGGGAAGTGGCTGCTACCGGCATCGACTGGGTTTTTGCCCCGACAGTGGCGGTAGTCAAAGATGATCGCTGGGGTCGAACCTATGAAGGTTATAGTGATGAGTCGCCGACTGTACGCGCTTATGGCGGCAAAATTGTACAGGGGATCCAGGGGTCGGCTGAGCAATTACGCACGGATTCCGCAAAGGTTATTGCAACAGCTAAGCACTGGATTGGTGATGGCGGCACCTTTAGAGGAGAGGATCAGGGCAATACCATGATGAGCTTGGAGGATCTTCTTGATCAGCATGGTCAGGGTTATATAACAGCATTAGACTCCGGTGTGCAGACCGTAATGGCATCATTTAATAGTTGGAATGGTGAAAAAATTCATGGCCATAAGTTCCTGATAACCGATGTGCTTAAAGAGCAATTAGGCTTTGATGGTTTCGTTGTTAGCGATTGGAATGGTATCGGTCAGGTCGATGGCTGTACTAATCAAAGTTGTGCACAATCCATCAATGCGGGTATTGATATGCTGATGGTGCCTAAGGACTGGAAAAAGGTTTATAAAAATACCTTGGCTCAGGTGCGTAGCGGTGAGATACCGATGGCGCGCATCGATGATGCGGTCAGCCGTATACTGCGGGTCAAATTGCGCGCTGGTATGTTTGAGAAGCCTGCGCCTTCTATGCGCAAGATTACCGCAGACCCTAGCATTATCGGTTCAGCTAAGCATCGTGCGGTGGCACGAGATGCGGTGCGGAAGTCCCTAGTGATGCTTAAAAATCGTAATCAGATACTGCCACTACAACCTGAACAGCACATTCTTGTTACTGGTGATGGCGCCGACAACATTGGTAAGCAAAACGGTGGTTGGACTATTACTTGGCAGGGCACAGAGAATCTTAATACTGATTTCCCCGGCGCAACATCGATCTACGCTGGTATTGATCAAGCAATGACGGAGATAGGTGGCACCACCGAGTTATCTGCCGACGGTAGTTTTGTCAAAAAACCTGATGTGGCAGTAGTTGTATTCGGTGAGAATCCCTATGCTGAAGGGTCTGGTGATCGAGATTCGCTGTTACACGGCGAGGGTATGCAAACCGATCTTAAGCTATTACGCAAGCTTAAGCAGCAGGGTATACCGGTTGTGGCTGTTCTTCTGACTGGCCGTCCGCTATGGGTCAATGCTGAGCTTAATAGCTCAGATGCCTTTGTCGTCGCTTGGTTGCCAGGCTCAGAAGGCGGTGGTATCGCCGACGTAATCGTAGCTGGTGCTAAGGGCAATCCGCGCTTTGACTTTACCGGTAAGCTCTCCTTTGACTGGCCTGCAGCAGAAATAAATGCGCTGAATGACGATTTGCCAGTAGCTGAGTACCTAATTAAGCGCGGTCAGGGTCTGGGGTATGGCGATGCAGAGATAATCGCTGAAAATCTCAACGAAAAGTCACTGATTGATAATGCATCCAAAGAGCGTTTAGTCTTTAGTGGTACCACCAGATCGCCGTGGAAAGCCTATGTTGGCGATGCCAGTGACTGGCGCAAGTTGGTCAGCGGTAAGTCTACAAGCTCGGCCTATGGCAACTTGACAGTCACTACTGTTGATGGGGCAGTGCAAGAGGACTCTCGCCGTGTAGAGTGGGGCTCCGGTCATGAGAGTCAGTTCTATTGGCAGACAGATAACTCTGTGAATTTATCTGAACTGCCGGGAGAAAATCCCGCGCTGATGATGACCTTTGCAGTGAATAAACATCCAGAGGGGCGTGTAACTCTGCGTATGGATTGTGAGTGGCCTTGTCGCGGAGAGCTGCCAATCACCAGATTATTGCGCGCCCAGCCAGAGAATAAGTTCGTCAAGATGGGTATTAGTCTGGCCTGTTTCACTAAGTTCGGTGTAGATCTAAAAAAGGTTAATGCGCCATTAGTGTTAGTTGCCTCTGAGCCATTTACTATTACCTTTATCGATGTGCGCGTAATCGGTAATGCGCCTAGCCCCTATGTGGTTAAATGTAATTAGCGCATTGCAGTACGGAGTGTGAATAGTAAAAAAGGGTCTGATTAAGACCCTTTTTTAATGCCTAAATTTTACTACTTTGGTGCGCTTTCTACTCATGTCTGAAAGACTATTCTCATTCTGCTATACATTGAATTGAGCCAATAGTATGCTCAAGTCAGAGCGATAAAAAAGATAAAGGTGATACCAATGAGAGCAAGCTTTACAGAAATGTCGCAGAGCACAGCTGAAGACTGGCAAATTATCATGCCACAGCAGTTAGCCTTTTTTAGTAAATTGCCCGATCGTATTCTGAGTCATATGGAATTACTGGCCGGAGATTACGGTGGCTTTGCTGTCGATCGTTTGCAGCATTCACTGCAGACTGCCCATCGCGCAGCCGAGGCGGGTGAGGACGAGGAATACATCGTCTGTGCCCTGTTGCATGATATTGGCGATACGTTGGGTAGCGCCAACCACGCCGATGTTGCGGCGGCAATTTTGCAGCCCTTTGTCTCGGAAGAGAACCATTGGATGATCAAGCATCATGCGATTTTTCAGGGCTATAATTTCTTTCATTTTATCGGCGCCGACCGCAATATGCGCGATCAGTTTCGCGATAGCGAGCACTTTAAGCGCACTGCGCGATTTATTGCTAAATACGATGATCCTTCATTCGATCCAGCCATGCCTGAGCTAAGCTTGTCATTGTTTGAACCCATGGTGCGCTCGGTGTTTAGTCAGCCTAAAAGCAGCATATATAAGGTGTTAGAGGATAATTAGGGATGGTTTTATGACTGTTGGAACTATTGCTGGGATCTATATTGCAACGCAAAAAGGTGATCTTATTCAAGGTCATAAGAAGGTTGCCGTTAAAGCCGGCAAAGGCATTGTTGGTGATCGTTATTATTCTGAAACAGGCAAAAACCGCTCTCGCTATAAGGGTGAGCCTGATTGGGAAATAACCTTGATCGAGGCTGAGGTTGTCGAGGCGTTTAACCGCAGTGAAGGGCATCAGTTTCATGAAAGCGATTTCCGCCGCAATTTGGTTACTCGCGATGTCGAGCTTAATAAGCTAGTAGGCAAGCGTTTCAGTATCAGTGGCACCCTTTTTTACGGTGTGCAACTCTGTGAGCCCTGTGCCAGTTTGCAACAGCGGTTGGGGGTCAGCATCTTGCCTGAATTAGTGGGCAAAGGCGGTTTGCGAGCGCAGATACTTAGCAATGGCGTGGTGAGCGTCGGCGATAGTCTCGAATAACCCTACATAGATTGATCAAAATTAAAAAATTGCATCGCGGTGGCAGTTGTTGCTGCCGCTATTTCATCCGCACTCTCAATGCGTGCTTCTGCTATTGCTTGTAGCACATAAGGTAGAAAAGCCGGTTCATTGCGCCGATCACTGGGCTTGGAGGGCATATTTCGCGGCAGTAGGTAAGGTGCATCGGTTTCGATCATAAGCCGTTGTAATGGAATATTATGAACTATTTTTTGCAATTCTAAGCCGCGCCTTTCATCGCATACCCACCCGGTAATACCAATATGCAGGTCTAAATCCAGATA